>DASQNL010000049.1:0-13148 GCA_035644995.1 Pyrinomonadaceae bacterium
GGGTTCATCTCCAGAGTCACTTCCGCATCGAGCGCGACGCGGAAACGCTCGCCGACCGCACGCAGGATGCGCCTGACCTGCGCGGGCGTGAGCAGCGAGGGCGTGCCGCCGCCGAAATAGATCGTGTCAACCTCGAAGACCGACGCGACGCGCGCGTCAACGTCGCCCGTCGAGGCGTCCGGTGAACCGGCGGCGACAGGAGGCGCAAGGTTGAAAGTCGCGATCTCTTTCGAGAGGGCGGAGACGTAGCGTTCCGCGAGTTGGCCTTCGTATGCGCCGGTGGCGAAGTCGCAGTAGGAGCAACGCGAACGGCAGAAGGGGATGTGAATGTAAATTCCGGCGCGCTTCATTGGAGGGGAAAATTATAGCACGCGCTCTCGCGCACGCGACTTGTCCGTAGCGGCGCGTGCAACCGCGACACAAACAGAATTGATCAAAGTAGCAACATGCCGTGTATTATTTTTATAATCGCGTGTATGACTTTTATATGAGCCTCGGTGGCGGCCAACCGGCGTTGAACATGTTTTGCGGAGCGTCACGTCCGGTAAATCCCGTGGAAAGTTTAGGGATCGATTTTGCGCGCGCCGCACGGCACGTAGATTGATGAAACAGAGGTTTAGCAGAGATTTTTCGGATGAATGCGATACGGCCTCTACAACACCTCGACAGCCCGCGCATTCATTAACAAACGCAAACCCTCGACAAACAAATAGGGAGGATAGATTGCGATGATTGACGAATCAGGATCAGGCGGCGGTAGTGGCTCCGGTGGCGGCAGCGGTTCGGGCGGCGGTAGCGGCTCGGGTGGCAGCGGCGGCGGCAGCGGTTCGGGCGGCAGCAGCGGCGGCGCGGGCGGCGGTGGCGGTTCCACCGGCGGTTCGGGCGGCGGCAGCGGCTCCGGCGGCGGCAGTGGCTCCGGCGGCAGCGGTTCGGGCGGTAGCTCGGGTGGCGGCGGCGAAAGCGGCGGCTCCGGCGGCTCCGGCGGAAGCGGTGGTGGAAGCGGCTCCGGCGGAAGCGGTTCCGGTGGCGGAAGCGGTTCCGGTGGCAGCGGTTCGGGCGGCGGTGGCGGTTCCACCGGCGGCGCGGGCGGCGGTTCGGGCAGCTAGTTGAAGCCGAAACTTTCCACACGCTAAATGCGACCAACCGTCGCACTTAAAATTGATGCGGCGTTGATCTCGGACAGATCAACGCCGCATTGCCATGTCAGGCCGCGCTGATAAGGGATGAGGGCGGAGGGATAAGGGATGAATCAGGATATTTAAGAATTGATTCATTGATCCATTGATTCAATGAAGAAATAGAAATAATGAATCAATGAACCGATGAATAAATGAATCAATTCTTATTCATCCCTCATCCCTCCGCCCTCATCCCTTACTCAATACGCCTCACGCTGCCCTCGCGGCTCACTTGCCCGCCGGAGGCGCGCGCCGCGACGCGTTCGGCCTGCGCGAAGGCGCGCAGGAAATTCTCGCCGAGCACCTTGCGCACGTCGCGCTCGCTGTAGCCGCGCCGCAGAAGTTCGTAGGTGAGATTCGGCAGGCGCGCGATGTCTTCCATGCCTTCGGGCAGATACGGCACGCCGTCGAAGTCGGAGCCGATGCCGACGTGATCGATGCCGGCGACCTTCGCCACGTGGTCGAAGTGATCCACGAGCACGGAGAGCGGCGTCGGCGGCAGCGGGTTCGCGTCGGTGAGTTTCGTCAACTCCGCTTCGAGCCGTTTCGGATCGTTTTTGTATCTTTCGTTCAGGGCGTCGCGTTGCGACTTGAGGCGCACATTGCGCGCCTCGCTCGCGTCAACCGCTTTCTGGTCGATGAAGACGGGATAGAAGTTGATCATGACGACGCCGCCGTTCTTGGCGATGCGGCGCAGCAGATCGTCGGGAATGTTGCGCGGGCGCGAGGCGAGGGCGCGCGCCGAAGAGTGTGAGGCGATGACGGGCGCGGTCGAGATGTCGAGCACGTCGGACATGGTTTTGTCGGAGACGTGCGAGACATCCACGAGCATGCCGATGCGGTTCATCTCGCGCACCACTTCCTTACCGAAGTCCGACAGGCCGTTGTGTTTCGCCGTGTCGCAGCAGGCATCCGCCCAATCGTTCGTGTTGTTGTGCGTCAAGGTCAGGTAGCGGATGCCGAGGCGGTAGAAATCGCGCAAGGCAAAGAGCGAATTTTCAATCGCATGGCCGCCCTCGATGCCCATCAGCGCGGCGATCTTCTTCGCCTTCTTCGCGCGCCGGATGTCCGCGACCGTGTAGGACATCACGAGATCGTTCGGATATTTTTCCGCCGCGCGGTAAACCATATCTATTAAATCCAACGCGCGCCGCGCCGCGCCGCCTTTCGCCGCGTAGGTGCGATCCACGTAGACAGAGAAGAACTCGGCCGACAGCCCGCCCTCCTTCATGCGCGCGATGTCCGTGTGATACTTGCCGACGGACGACTGGCCGAGGTCGTAGTTCTCGTCGAACATGATCGAAAGAATGTCGTTGTGCGAGTCCACGACGATTGCCGAGCGTTGCAGTTTAAGCGTCTTCCGCCACAGGCGTTCGTCGCGCACGGCCGAGGTGGCGGCCGGCGGCGCGGCGGTCGTTACGCGCAAGGTGTCCGTGACGGGCGCGGTCTTCGTCGTCTCCTTGCTTTGCGGGAGCGCGGCGGGGACGCAGGCGAGGAGTAAAAGTAAAGTCGAAGCGGCGCGGAGAAAAGATTTCGTCTGGTTCATGGTGTGCTGACTTCTGGGTTCTCTTCTGAGATCGACAGGATGGAGCGTACTTTAACCGGAGAGACTTGCGACAGACAAGTCTTAGCTCACGGAAGCGAGCGAGCGCGTCGTTGCGGCCACGCGCTCGCGGCGCGCGGGGAAACGCGTCGCACATTCATTGTCGCGTCGAGCGATTTTGTGATACACAAGGACACTCTCCAGCAAGGCAATTTTAGTTTTGCGGCGCGCCCGCGCGAGCCGCCAGCTTTTCCGATAGGAGATTCGAGCCAGAGTTTATGTCTTCCTTGACGACGAACATCGAATCGGTGCTGCACGAGGAGCGCGTCTTCCCGCCCGCCGAGAGTTTTTCGCAAGCCGCGCACATCAAATCTCCGGCGGACTACGAACGCCTGCGCGCCGAGGCGGCCGCCTCGCCCGACGAGTTTTGGGCGCGCATGGCCGAGGAGATTCACTGGTTCAAAAAATGGGACACGGTCTTGAAGTGGGACGCGCCGCACGCCGAGTGGTTCACGGGCGGCACGACGAACATCTCCTATAACTGTCTCGACCGGCATCTCGAAACGTGGCGACGCAACAAGGCCGCGATCATCTGGGAGGGCGAACCCGGCGAGCAGCGCACGCTCACCTACCTGCAACTGCACCGCGAGGTGTGCCGCTTTGCGAACGTCTTGAAGCGCATGGGCGTCACGGCGGGCGACCGCGTCGCGCTCTACCTGCCGCTCGTGCCCGAACTCGCCATCGCCATGCTCGCCTGCGCGCGCATCGGCGCGACGCACTCGATCATCTTCGGCGGCTTCTCCGCGACCGCCATCGTGGATCGCGTCAACGACGCGGGCTGCCGCGTCGTCGTGACGGCCGACGGCGGGTGGCGGCGCGGCGCGGAAGTGAAGTTGAAAGAGACGGTTGACGAGGCGTTGGCGCAGACGCCGACCGTGGAGCATTGCATCGTCGTGCGTCGCACGGGGTCGCGGGTCAACATGCGCGCGGGGCGCGACCACTGGTGGCACGAACTGGTGGAGACGGTTGCGGCCGACTGCCCCGCGGCGGAACTCGACAGCGAGCACCCGCTCTTTATCCTCTACACGTCGGGCACGACGGGCAAGCCCAAAGGCATCCTGCACACGACCGCCGGCTACCTGCTCTGGGCGCATCTCACCACGAAGTGGGTCTTTGATCTCAAAGATGAAGACACTTACTGGTGTACGGCCGACATCGGCTGGGTGACGGGTCACTCTTACGTCGTCTACGGCCCGCTCTCGAACGGCGCGACGACCGTGATGTATGAAGGCGCGCCGAACTGGCCTGAGCCGGATCGCTTCTGGCGCATCATCGAACGCCACCGCGTCAACATTTTCTACACCGCCCCGACGGCCATCCGCGCCTTCATCAAGTGGGGCGAACAGTGGGTTTTGAAACACGACCTGTCCAGTTTGCGCCTGCTCGGCACGGTCGGCGAGCCGATCAACCCGGAGGCGTGGATGTGGTATCGGGAAGTCGTCGGCCGCGGACGCTGCCCGATTGTCGATACCTGGTGGCAGACGGAGACGGGCGGCATCATGATCTCGCCGCTGCCGGGCGCGACGCCGACGAAGCCCGGCTCGGCGACGAAGCCTCTGCCCGGCATCGAAGTCGACATTATGACGAAGACGGGGCAAGCGGTCGGCGACGGCGCGGGCGGCTACCTCGTCATCAAACGACCGTGGCCTTCGATGCTGCGCACCATCTGGGGAGACGACGAGCGTTATCGCGCGGCTTACTGGTCGGAAATCGACGGCGTCTATTTCGCGGGCGACGGCGCGCGGCGCGACCCCGACGGTTATTACTGGATAATGGGGCGCGTTGATGATGTCATTAACGTCAGCGGACATCGCCTGGGCACTATGGAGATCGAGAGCGCGCTCGTTTCACACAAGGCGGTGGCGGAGGCGGCGGTCGTCGCGCGGCCGGACGAACTGAAGGGTTCCGGGATCGTGGCCTTCGTCACGCTCGAAGGCTCGCGGCAAACTTCCGACGCTTTGAAAGAGGAGTTGCGCCGTCACGTGGCGAAAGAGATCGGCGCGCTGGCGCGTCCGGATGAGATCAGGTTCACGGACGCGCTGCCGAAAACCCGCTCCGGCAAGATCATGCGCCGGCTGCTGAGAGAGATCGCTTCGAGCGGCTCGGTCGCCGGCGACACGACGACGCTCGAAGATTTCTCCGTACTCGAAAAACTGCGCGTGCAGGAAGAAGAATAGAAGAAAGGAAACGATGAACGATGAACGATGAACGATGAATGAAAGGCTGTTCTTTGTCAGTTGTCCGTGGTCAGTTGTCCGTCGCATGTGCCCTTTGCACGAATCGCTAAAGATGGTCTTGAACAACTGACAACTGACAACTGACAACTGACAACTGACAGCTTTCCGTTCATCGTTCCGCCTTCATCGTTCCGCTTTGGTTTCGCTTATGTCTCAACACTACCCGACCGAACAGCGAACGGGGCCTCGTTACGTGATCAGTTTGCCGGTGCGCGCCGAATGGGATGACGACGCATCGGGCGAGCACGTCGTCGTTGACGGCCAGACCGAGAACGTCGGGCCGACGGGCGCGCTGGTGCACTTGGAGCAGTTGCCGGACGTGGGCAGCCGCGTGCAGATCGCGGTGATGCGCGAGGGCGCGCCGAAAGTGTCGGCGGTGGCGGAGGTCTTGCGCATCGAGCGCAACCCGGCGCAACCGCTCGCCGCGCTCCAACTCATGAACGCCAACGACGAATGGCGCGGCCTCGTCTATGAGCCTTCCGCCCCGCACCTCCAACATTACGAATACGACGTTGAAGACTACTGAAGGGTAAGGATGAGGGCGTCGGGGTGCGGATGAAAGGAAGCGCTCAAGCGATTGAATGCTTCCCCGGTTCATGCCATCACCGCTCCGCCCTCATCCCTTAATCGCTATGGCCGAACGAAAGAGCGAACACACCAAAGAGATGGCCGAAGTCGCCGAGACGGCGGCGGTGGCGGCGGCGGAGGCTTCGTGGCCGCAGACGCGCGCGGTGCTGCGCCTGATCCTGATCGTGCTCGGCGTGGCGATAGTCATCTGGGCGTTGTACATGCTCGAAGGCGTCATCCTCTTGCTCGTGCTCTCGATCTTCTTCGCCTACCTGATCGCACCGCTCGTCGAACTCGTCCACCGCCCCGTTCGTTTGCGCGGCAGCGCGCGCAAGCATTTCATCCCGCGCACGCTCGCCATCGGCATCGTGTACCTACTACTCTTCGGCGGCCTCGGACTCGTGATCTACCTGCTGCTCCCGCAAGTCGGCGAACAGATAACGGAGATCGGGCGGCAAGCTCCCACTTACTCGAAAACCCTCTCGGACAGCACGCAAAAGCTGGAGCGTTTCTATCAGCGCATCCCCTCGCCCGCGCGCGAGTCCGTCAAGGAAACCGTCTCGGAGACCATTCACACGGTCGGCGTGTACCTGCAAAGCACCGCCGTCCACACGGCGACTTTCGCGCTCGGCTATGCGCCGTGGCTCGTCTTGATCCCCATCCTCGCCTTCTTCCTGTTGAAAGACGCGGACAGCTTCCGCCGCGCCGCCTTGCAGACGCTCCCGCGCGGGCGCATGCGCTGGCGCGGCGACGAACTCTTTCAGGATGTCAACAGCACGCTCGCCGCCTACATCCGCGCGCAACTCATCGCGTGCCTTTTGATCGGCGTCATCTGCACGCTCGGCTTCATCCTGATCGGCGTGCCCTACGCGCTCGTGCTCGGCATCCTCGCCGGGTTTCTGGAATTCATCCCGCTCGCCGGGCCGCTCACCATCTTCGTGCTGGCCGTGGCGGTGTCGAGTTTTCACTCGCCGGGGCAGGCGCTCGGCGTCTTCCTCTTCCTCGCCGTGCTGCGCATCGTCCACGACTACGTGACCTACCCGCGCATCATCGGCCAGGGCATCCACCTCCACCCGCTCGCCGTCATCCTCGCCATTCTCTGCGGCGCGGAACTCGCGGGCGTCGCCGGCATTTTCCTCGCCATCCCCGTCATCGCCATCATCTCCGTCGGCTATCGCCACTGGCTCGAACATCGCGGCAAGGACGAAGGCATCGTCGCCTCGCTCCTCAAGCCCGACGAAGCCGCCCCTCCTGCGCCGCCCGCTCCCGCCACGCCGAAAACGCCTTCGGGGGAATTGCAAAGCGAAAGCTAGAGGGTTGCTACTCTCTATTCGCGGCAGCCCATTTGTGAGGGAAATACGCGGCAGCCTTCTTTAGAATCCCGTACTCAATATCAGCTAAAGGTTCTAATTGAAAGCTGTCGGACGACCAGATTGCTAAACTGGCGGGCGGGTAATACTTCAATTGTCCGCCCGACTCTCCGTACCACTCAAAAATCACGCCCGAGTCGTCGTATGCAGCAAGTCTCCTTCCCTCATCTCCCCCCTTCTTTGTCGGGAAGTGCCAATTCAGCTTGTTGGCGTTAGGCATGGCGAGGGGGAACTGATGAAGTTGGTAAACCCTCGCTTGATTCCAAGAAAGCACCAAGTAAAAACTCTTAGTGAGGGCAACTACGCCGCCCTGCTCAATACTTACTGCCTGATGCCATCCCTCCACAACTTCGATTAACGATACTCCAACCTCTAACGGTTTATTCCTGTAATTTGATTGATCAATGCCTTTGGTTTTCAAATAATCCCAAAATTGTCCGGCGGAGTTTGATAATTCAAGAGAGACGCGTCCAGTTCTCTTGATTTTGTTTAGCTCGCGTCTCATTTTGCAAGACAGACCATATCTTACATTCGGCCTGTCTTCGCTTAAGAGCAATACGTCGAAGATTGATTTACTTTCTTGTGCTTGTCCATTGAATGTCAGAGCTACCGTGCGCTCGAAGTCCCGCCAGCCCGGCAGGGTCATGCCGCCCTCTACTTGAAGCATACCCGTCCCATCTTGATAGGTACTTAAAATGAGCCGGAGTCTCTCCACTTCCCGCTCGGTTGGCGGCCTATCAACTAATGCTTGAGACAAGATTGCTCCTTAATCCAACTCGCTAGTTGTCATTTCCAACTCATCCTTCAATAGCTCGTCAGTTGTCACGCCAAACAACCGCGCAACATTCAGCACTAACTCCGCAGTCGGGATTTTCTTTCCGGCTTCAAGTTCACTGATGTAACTGTGTGAAGTAAGTCCTAATTGGTTAGCGAGTCCTTGCAAAGTCATATCATGCTGCACACGTAAGGTATGCAGTTTTTCGCCAAATCGCTCAATCGTCCGTTGGCTAGGCATAAATCTTGACAGACATAAACCGGCGTGCTACTTTGTCGCCATTAGCGACAAAGTGCGGCAATAATTTGTTGTACTGAGAAAGGTTAAGATGACTGAGAGAAAAGAAGAAAAGCATCAGATGCTGAACAGCCCCATCAAATGGGTAGGCGGTAAATCTCGCCTACGGAAGTTCATTATCCCTCTAATACCGGCACATACTTGTTATGTCGAACCTTTTGCCGGAGCCGCTTGGGTACTTTTCGGTAAACGTTCGAGCGACGTTGAAATTCTCAATGATAGAGAGCAGGAGTTAACTAACTTCTTTCAGGTTGTAAAAGATAAACCCGAAGATTTGATAGCATCCTTTGAGTGGGAACTCGTCTCACGCACAGAGTTTGAGCGTCTGGCTGGTTTAGACCCTATGCAAATGACTGACGTGCAGCGCGCCCATCGCTTTTATTACTTGATCATGGCTGGCTGGGGCGGAGAATTACACTATCCACGTTTTCAGACCAGCATTACTGACGGCGGACATGGCAATAGACTTTTCGGCGCGTTAAAGACACTTCGACAACGACTTGAACCGATTCATAAACGCCTGAGCACCGTCATCATCGAAAATCTCGATTGGCAGGATTGCGTTGATCGCTATGACCGTAAAGGGACGGTAATGTATATAGACCCACCTTATCCCGGTAACGGGTGTAATTACTCTCATAACATGCGCGCTTGGGATGCGCACAAAGTTTTATCCGAGCGCCTGAACCGCACCCAATGTAATTGGATATTATCTTCTTATGATAAACCGGAAGTTCGTGAGTTGTTCACTCAATACTTTATAACGCCGGTTCAATCTTCATCAGGCATGAATACGAAAAAAAACAGTAGCACACGGGTATTGAATAAGGAAATACTAATAACCAGCTTCAGGCCACCTAAAGAAACGACCGACTCACAAGATGCGAATAGTCAACGGCGATTGAGCATGGGAGCATAGAAACCTTTTCATCAATGGAGGTCAGCGTGAGTATTGCAGACAACTACCCGCAGTATGAAGAAAATCTTCTCATTGACCGCGAGACGTTAGCCAACAATATTGGCTATATCTTAGATCACGATCCTGATGCTCCCGATATTTTGGCGCGCCTGTTCGTCGAGCTAAGGCGGGCAATTGACGGCGGCTTACAGGGAATCAGCCGCGCAAGGAATACTTTGATAACGGCTGTCGAGATGGCCTACCTTCATTCACATTCACACGTTGCGGCACTTACGTTGTATAGGCTTGCTCAGGAAGGTCAATTGAAGGTAGAGGATGAACCGATACGCCTGATTAACGCGGCGATTGAAAGAAATGCGGCAGGCAAACCCGGTCGTTGCGCGCCAAAGAGAGCGGGACGTTAGTTATACCTTCTCAGCGCGTCGTGCGGCTCTGCTCCATCAGTTCGATGAAGCGTTGGAAGTGGTGCGCGGCATCATGGGGGCCGGGCGCGGCTTCGGGGTGGTATTGGACGGAGAAGACGGGCAGTTGCTTGTGCTGCATACCTTCGACGCAGTTGTCGTTGAGGTTGATGTGCGTGACTTCAACGTCCGGGGGAAGCGTGTCGGCTTGGACGGCGAAACCGTGATTGTGCGAAGTGATCTCGATTGTGCCGGTAGCCTGTTCGCGCACGGGCTGGTTGCCGCCGCGATGGCCGAAGCGAAGTTTGTAAGTCGAACCGCCGAAGGCGCGCCCCAAGAGTTGATGGCCGAAGCAGATGCCGAAGGTGGGCACGCCCGACGAGGCGACGCGCGCGATCTCGGCGACCACGCCGGTCATCGAAGCCGGATCGCCCGGCCCGTTCGAGAGGAAGATGCCGTCGGGCTTCAAGGCCAACACGTCCGCCGCGGACATCGAAGCGGGCACGACCGTCAGGCGACAACCGAGCCGCGCGAACTCGCGCAAGCTGTTTCGCTTCACGCCGAAGTCGTAGCAGACGACGTGGAAACGCTCCGCTCCGGCGGCCGGAACCGTGTAGACCTCTTTCGTCGTGACGACGCTCGCCAGTTCCCGGTTCTCCATCGCCTCGGAGGAGCGCGCGCGCGCCACCAAACTCTCCGCATCGAGATCAACCGTGGACAGGCAGGCGCGCATTGCGCCCCGGTCGCGTATGTGCCGGACGAGCGCGCGCGTGTCGAGGTGGTCGATGGCGACGATCCGCCAACGCTTGAGGTAAGCGTCCAGAGTTTCTTCCGCGCGCCAGTTGGACATCGTGCGGCTCGCCTCGCGCACGACGAAGCCCTCGACCCACGGGCGGCTCGATTCGGCGTCGGCCGCGTTCACGCCGTAGTTGCCGATGAGCGGGTAGGTCATGCACACGATCTGCCCGGCGTAAGACGGGTCGGTCAACACTTCCTGATAACCGGACATCGAAGTGTTGAAGACCATCTCGCCGCACACTTCACCCTCCGCGCCCCACGAGCGACCGCGAAACGTGCGTCCATCTTCGAGCGCGAGCAGCGCGGATTTTTGTTCACTCATAACTGATTCGTCGCCTGCGTGCGCAGGAACTGCTGCGCCTCGTTGAGCCAGCGTTTCTCGGTGCGATACTTGTAGGCGGGCGCGGTTTTGACGGCTTCGATGCAGGCGCGCATCGAATCGGCGGCCTCGCGCGTGCGCCCCAGGCCAAAGAGCGCGCGCCCGGTCAGGTACAGAGCTTCGGGGTCGGCCTGGCGGCGGTCGAGGAAGCGTTCGAGCGCGTCGAGCGCGTCCGCATCCTGCGAGGCGGCCAAATAGGTCGCGCCGATCTCGCGCCAGATTTCGTGCTGCGCGTGACTCTGGTCGCGCGCCACCACCTGCTCGAAATGGCGGATTGCGCCCGCCGGATCGTTCTGCATGCGACTGATGCGGCCGAGTTGGAAATGGGCGTCAATTTCGTCCGGGTCGATCTCGACGGCGCGGGCGAAACGTTCTTTGGCTTCCTCCAGTTCTTTGCGTTGGAGGTGGATGAGGCCGAGGTTGTAATGCGCGGAGGCATCGGCCGGGTTGAGCGTGGCGGCTTCGAGGTTCTGCCGGAAGGAGGCGCGCGCGCGTTGCGTGCTCATCACGTTGCCGAAGTAGCCGCGCAACAGGAAGAACAGCATGATGAGCAAAAACGGCGAAGCGAGGAAACGACCGAGCAAGCCCACCAGCGGCGACAGCAGGATCATCACGACGCCGCCCCCGACCACGGCGGCCACGGCGCGCGGCCACGAGAGGCGAAACACCTCGCGCACGCCGATAAGCGTCCACCCCAGGAAGAAGGGCAGCACGATGGTGGCCGCGATACTATGTGAGAGTTGTTGCGGGTCGGTGAGTTGCGCCAACACGTCGGGCGGCACGTTCTGTTGCCGGCCGAGCGTCTCCCAGAACCGCTGCACTTCGGCGAGCCAGTTAGCTTCAAAGCCGCTCAGACGTGAGATGACGGCGAGCGGCAGAGCGGCGAGGTGCGCCGCCGCCCACGCGTAGAAGACGGCCGAGGCGGCGGGCGCGAACTCCTGTTGCAATACCAGACTGAAACTGCCCCGCCGCTCGAACAGGTTGACGAAGAAGATCACACCGGGCACAAAGATGACGGCGATCAGGAGCAGGCTGCCCACCGTCCCGCTCAAGACGGCGTAGGCGACGGACGCCCCGCCCAATTCCATGTGAACGGCCAGATAAGGCCACTGCGTGTAGAGCGTGTAGATCACTTTCGCGCCGACCGCGAGCGCGGCGGCGAAACCGAGCGGCGCGTGGTCGCGCACCAAGCCCAGCGCGCGCACCGGCGCGTAGAACATCATCAGGAAGGGCTTCAACCAGTCAAGCATAAAACTCGTCGGTGGTCAGTCGTCAGTCGTCCGTGGTCAGTTGTCAGTAGTCAGTTGTTCAAACCTATCTTTAGCCACTCAAGAGAGAGCCACGTGCAACGGACGACTGACCACGGACTACTGACCGCTTTACGGCTCACTTTCCTCGTCCTCTTCCGGCTCGACGAAGGGCGTCGGCACGGTGTTGGGAGCGGTGAGCGCGTAGTCGGTTTCGTGGCGGATGATGGTCGCGTCCGAGAGCGGCCAGTAGCGCAGGAGCGCTTTGCCGTAGATATATTTTTCGGGCACCTGCCCCCAGATGCGCGAGTCGCTAGAATTGTCGCGGTTGTCGCCCATCACGAAATAATAGTGCGGTTTGACGAGGGCGGGCGGCAGCGTCATGCGCCCCACGTTGAGTTGCGGGTCGAGGTAGGGTTCGTTCAAATCCTGCCCGTTGATCTGGATGCGCCCGCCGCGCACTTCCACGATCTCGCCCGGCAGCCCGATGACGCGTTTGATATAACTCTTGTCGGGGTCGTCCGGGAACCAGAAGACGACGATGTCGCCGCGGTCGAGTTTCGGCCAGTGATAGTAGACGAGTTTGTTGACGAAGATGCGCTCGCCGTCGTGGAGCCGGGGCAGCATCGAAGTGCCTTCGACCTTGACGGGCTGCACGACGAAGACGACGAACAGCGCGGCGACCAGTAGCGCGAAGACGAGGTCGCGAAAGAGCAGGCGCGCTTCCGACCAGAAGTGTTTGCGCGATTCGCGGTCGAGCCGCTGCACTTCGATGTCGCGGTCGTCCTCGACCCGGATGTCGCCGAACGGCGGGCTGCGGTGCGCTCCCTGACGCTTGAACATAGGCTTCTTCGTTACTCGTTCTGTCCGTCTGCGGCTACTCGAAGATTACGTGTTTCGAGGTTAGCCGCGCGCCGCGCGCTTTGTCAACGCGAGGGGCACGCGAGCGAGCGCACCGGGGCGGGGCGTTTGCTTGACAGCGTTCGCGGCGCGTCTCTATTATCGTTTATCAAGTGGCATCCATACTTTACAGACCAATTTCCGTCTGTCCGGCGGACGCGAACGGAGGCTAACCAAGCGTGATTAAACTCGACATCGTCAACCGCGTGGCGGATCGCACGGGCGTGCCGAAGATGAAGGCCGAGCAGGCCGTGGACGCGCTCTTTCACTCGATGAAGGAAGCGCTCGCGCGCGGCGAACGCATCGAACTGCGCGGCTTCGGCGTCTTCGTCGTCAAACCGCGCAAACGCGGCGTCGGTCGCAACCCGCGCACCGGGACGGAAGTCCCGATTCCCGCCGGAAAAACCATTCGTTTTAAGCCTGGCAAGGAGTTGCAGGCGAAAGCCGTTAAAAATAAAACGAAATAAACCTCAAATA
>DASQNL010000050.1:0-11036 GCA_035644995.1 Pyrinomonadaceae bacterium
CGGCCGCGCGCTTCGACAAACTTCGCGCCGGACGCCCACGCGCCGCGCCCGCGACGGGCTTATCGGTAACATGCGGCGACGATTCGAGCGCGCGTTGCAGACGCTTCAATTCCGAGCGCAGGTCGGACGCGGTTTGATGGCGTAGCTCCCGATCCTTTTCGAGGGCGCGGCAAACGACGCGTTCGAGTTCAAGGGCGGCTTCGGAGTCCCGGACAGGCGGCGGCGGGGGGTCGTGGTTGAGGATGCGGTCGAAAGTGGCGGCGTGGGTCGCCCCGCGAAAAGGGTGTTGCCCCGCCAACATTTCGTAGAGGAGGACGCCGAGACTGAACACGTCCGTGCGCTGATCCAACTTGCGACCGAGAGCCTGCTCCGGCGACATGTATGCGACCGTGCCCACGACCGCGCCGGTCTCCGTCTGCTGCTGCGCCGTATCGGGCGCGCCATCGGCTGAGGAGGAGCCGCGCTCGGTCAGTTTCGCCACGCCGAAATCGAGCACCTTCACGTAACCGTCGGGGCGCAGCATGATGTTTTCGGGCTTGATGTCGCGGTGGATGATTCCGGCGGCGTGCGCGGCGGCCAACGCCTCGGCGACCTGCGCGGCGACGCTGAGAGCTTCTGCGGTCTTTAAAGCCGCGTCGGCCATCAAGCGTCGGAGCGTCCGTCCTTCGACAAATTCGGTAGCGATGAAGTGTGCGCCGTCGGCCTGGCCGACCTCGTGAATGGTGACGATGTTCGGGTGGTTCAAGGCCGAGGCGGCGCGCGCTTCAAGCTCGAAGCGACGGACGCGTTCGGGGTCAGAGGTGAATTCGGCGGGGAGCAGTTTGAGCGCGACGCGGCGATTGAGCCTCGTGTCTTCGGCCAGATAAACCTCGCCCATCCCGCCCGCGCCGAGGAGCGATAAAACTTGATAGTGGCCGATGCAACGCCCCACCGCGGCCGTTGCTGTTCCACGCGCCGCCGCCTTCGCCGCGACTTCCAACGCGGGCGACTCGATGAAGTTTTCGGCACGCCCGTGCGCCGCCAGCAACGATTCGACTTCGGCGCGCAGTTCGTCGTCGCCCGCGCACGCCGAGTTCAGGAAAGCGGCGCGCGCGCCCGCTTCCATTTCGAGCGCGGCGTCGAGCAGTTCGTCTATTTGCCTGAAGCGTTCAGCCCGCATCGCCGCCGCCTTTTTCCTTTTCATCTACCGCGCTCAACTCGCGGTAGAGCCAGGCCTTCGCCTTCGCCCATTCCCGCATCACCGTGACGGGAGAGATTTGCAGAAACTCCGCCGTCTCCTCAACCGAGAGGCCGCCGAAGAAACGCAACTCCACGATCCTGCTTTTTCGCGCATCGAGTTTCGCCAACTCTTCGAGCGCGGCATCGAGCGCGATGAGGTCTGTGTCTCTTTCATCGGAGACGACGAGCAACGCTTCATCGAGCGCGACGTGCTGCGCCTGCCCTTCGTGCGAGCGCGGGCGGCTGCGCGCGAAGTCCACCAGGATGCGACGCATCAACTGCGCCGAGACGCCGAAGAAGTGCGCGCGATTCTCAAAGCGCGCCTCCTTCCAGTTGATCAAACGCGCGTAAGCCTCGTTGACGAGTGCGGAAGTTTGGAGCGTGTGACCGGCGCGCTCGCGCCCCATGTAGCTGCGCGCGAGGCGGCGCAATTCGGCATGGACGAGCGGCACGAGGCTTTCGAGGGCGGCCTTGTCGCCACCTCTCCACGCCACCAACAACTCTGTTACGTCATGTGTCGAAGGATCGACCATAGAGAGATTTAAGAAGAGGGCACGCGGCAACATCACTCGTCGGGGACTAAAATTTATCACACATCCGGCCTACGCCTCCAACTCATCCGCCGGGCGGAAAAATATTTTGCGGGCGGATGATATTTTTTTCGCCCTTCCCACGCATTAACTATCAAAGGAGACTTTCGGACATGAGAAAAGACCGAATCGCCAAAACATTACTCGCGTCGTCGCTGCTCGTCGCGCTCGTCGCGCTCGTCGCCCTGTCGCCCGCCGCAAACGTCACCCCGGCCACCGCCGCCGCGCAGGCGAACTCGCCCGCGCGCAAAGGTCAGACGAAATTCCGCCGCGTGCGCGTCAACGCAGGAGATATTTCGCGCCTGCCGCGCGGCGAGAACTACGTTGTGCATGTCAGCCCCGACGCGGGCAAACGCGCGGGCGACTACACCGGCTCCACGCCCGTCAACAGCGGCGTGTTGAATTCCACGGGTAAAAGCGGCACCAGCGGCCTTGCCAAAGCGGGCGCCGGCACGCTCCCGCTCGCGGGGAACACGGTTTACGAGTTCCGCTCCGATCCCGCCATCGATTTTAGTCGCGTCGTGGTGCAGGCAGGCGCGGACGCCGCCCCCGTTCCGCTTGAGACCTGGCTGCGGCGACATCGTCCGGCCGCCGGCATGAGAGGTTGGCCTTTCAAACGGCTGCTCATCGGCACGGCCGAAGGGGTGGCCGAAATCGAGGGTTGGAAGACTAAGGACGCCACGCCCGTCGCCGAGTTCAAGTGTGAGAGCGGATCGGAGGGCGATGACTACTGCGGCTGTTCCAGTTACGCGGACTGCGTTCTGTTGGTCATCTCAGGCAAGTGTTCTTCGGAACTGTCCTGCGGCGACGGCGAATGCTATTGCGACGGGGCTTGATCTCAAGCCTCAAGGGCAAGCGCCCTAGGCCGCAGCCGCCTTGTGCGCGCGCTGTCTTTAACCGGCGGGGCGCGTCGGCTAACGCTGACGCACGATGACCGCCGGGAAGCGGAATTTGTTGTGATCGTTAAGGAGAATTGATGATGAGTAAAGAGTCGTTCGCAAGTTATCCGTCCGCCCGTGCGCGGAGTTTCGTTTTGGCGTTGGTCGCCGCATGCCTCTTGGCGGCGAGCGCATCGGCGCAGGATCAATCATCGGAAAGACCCGGCAGGAGGGCGGGCGCGACGACGCTTGCCGCGCCCGCGCCACCGCCGACCGGAGCCAGGTTCAACCTCGACAAGTTTGAGCAGAACATCAAAAATGCGCTCCCGGCCGACAAGGCCACCGGCTACGCCTACGCGATCAACGTCAACGGTCAACTCAAACGCAGCGGCCGGGGCGGCGTAGCCCAGCGCGCCGCCGATCACAAGAACGAGCAAGGGGTGAACGTGCCTCTGCTGCAATCGCCGACCAAGCGCATGAACATCGCCAGCGTGACGAAGACGATCACGGCCGCCGCCGTGCTCAAGGCGATTCAGGACAAAAAGGTCGTCGGCCATCCGAACCTGACCATCGATTCGAAGATCGATCCGTTCCTGCCGAAATCGTGGGTGCGCGGCCAGGGCGTGAAAGACTTGACCTTCAAGGAACTGCTCTCGCAGTACAGCGGGATGAACGATAACGGCGGCGGAACTGACGGCAAGGCGCTTCAGAAGTGGATCGCCGACGGCGTCACGCGTGAGAAATCGGACTTCGTCTACATCAATGCGAACATCGCCATCTTCCGCTTTATCCTGCCCTACATGGTGTCGAGCGAGACGATGCGTAAGCAATTCGATTATGTTGCCCCGGCCGACATCGTTGCGCTTAACAACATGGTCAGCCCGGAATTTCAGCGCATCGTCCGCGAAACGATCTTCGAGCCGATGAACATCAAGAACGTTGAATTCAAGTCGGCCGACCCGCTCCCGACGCTGCTCTATAACTCGTCCAACGATGTGAAAGGTTATGCCGTCGGCGACTGGCTATCCACGGGCGGCGGCGGCGGCTGGTTTCTCTCCGCGGTCGATCTCGCGCAATTCCTCGCGCACCTGCGCTACAACGATAAGATTCTCAGTCCGGCCATGCGTCAATTGATGAACTCGCATCGCCTCGGCTGGCGGCCGCCCAAAGAGTACCCGGCGGTGCAGGGCAAGCACGGCAACTATCACGCGCACGGCGGCGGCCTCAAATACGGCGACGATGCCGCGCCGGTGGGCATGGCGAGCGGCATCATGGACTATGGCGACGGCGTGCAGGCGGCCTTACTGATCAACTCCCTCGGCACCTACGGCGACAAGATCGCGATCCTGCGCGACGCCTATGATAATGCGTGGGTGGTTGAAGGGATAAAAAGTCAACCTTAGAGTCAACCGTGGTTACGCGCCGTGCGCCATCGCGCTGCGCCGACAGCGAACCGGACGCCGCGCGCACCTTCGTGCAAGGGGCGCGGCGTCTCGACGCTTCTCCGGCGCGCCCGCCGTCTTTAACGTGCGGCTTGCGCGCCGCTTCCCGACGCCGCCCGAACTCCATTTCACGAATCAAGTTCGCGCCGGGCTGATCAGTCCGTCCTTGCCCTGTCCATTAAGAAGCGGGTGGACATATTTGCCGTAAAGGTTTCTTCAATCCCTTTTTTCGTGGAGGTAGA
The DNA here is from genome assembly GCA_035644995.1 of Pyrinomonadaceae bacterium. Lineage (GTDB taxonomy): Bacteria > Acidobacteriota > Blastocatellia > Pyrinomonadales > Pyrinomonadaceae > JAIVJZ01. The sequence continues at coordinate 4,371 of DASQNL010000050.1, forward strand.
CACATGAGAATGAACCGGAGGTCAGCCTGCGTCGCACTTCTCGGCGCGCTGCTGTGTGCGGCGTGCGCCGGTGCGGCGACGGCGGCCTTGCGTCCCCCCGCAGGGTTCGAAGCCGAGGAGGCGGCGGCGGCGGCGCGCGCCGCGCTCGCGCGACTTCCGGCCGAGACGCGCCTCGGCGAGATCAAAAACGAGCGTCTGCGTCGCGCCGTGCAGACAACATATCGCGCGGTCGTCGAGTTGGCCGACAACCGCGAGCCGGGCAAAGTCGCCGCCCTTAATGCCAAGTTTGAGCGCGCCTATGTCTCGGTCGGGCGTGAGACGGCGCGGGGCGAGCACAAATCTTGCGCGGCCAACTGCAAGGCGTTCGACGGCGAGCCGTGCCTGATGAAGTGTAAGAACACGGCGACAAAGTTCTGCGGGTGTAAACTGATCCTGTTCGGCTGCGTCGTGGCGGAGTGTATCTTCTGAGTCGCAGACGGAGGCACGGACAAGCGACCCGCGCGCCGCGTACTTCTCAGGCCGTCGGCGATCATGCTCCAACTCAAGTTCCCCGCCCCTTTCCTCGCGCTCTTGAGTGTCTGGCTTCATCGCAATAAAAAGCCCCGCGCGGCGCAATGTCGCCACGCGGGGCTTTTACTCAAGCGTCTGCTCTAAACCATCGTGCCGCCCGTGATGAGTTCCCTCCGCGCCGATTGAATCCGGCGGCTAACATGACAGATGTAACAAAAATACAATAAACAATTTTTCAAATGTAATGTAAAGTTCAGCCTCTCCTCAAAGCAGGCGGTCGGGTTCAGGAAGTCGGCGCGATTTTCCGCCCCTTCTTTAACCAACGATAGCCATGATTCTTCAAGGCAAAAGAATATCCGTGCAACTGCGGTATAGAGGTTAGAGTTGTCATCCTCTCCGGTTATTAAGAGTTCATCATGGCTGCGTGGGCGTTGGCCTTTCGGGCGTTCCGTTCAGACGGGCGACGCGGGGAGCGTGGGGGCGTCTTCTCCCGCGACGGATGAAGGCGTTCAGCACGAGCCGGAATTCAGTAAACAGCAGGAATCCGATAAGGTAAGCTGGAATCTCGAAGTCGGGGCGGAGATAGCGGAAGGTCGCTCGATTCTGAAAAGGCTTTCGGGCGGGAACCGTTACGAAGTCTTCCTGACCTGGGACGACCGGCTTTTCGCCATTACGGTAACGAAAATCCTGCGACCCGATCAGGCCGAAGACGCGCACGCGCTCGACGAACTTCGTCGCGAAGTAGAAGTGCTCCGAAGTCTCGCCCACCCTTGTCTCGTGCGCTGTTTCGACGCCGCGCTCGATAGCCCTTACCCGCACGTCATGCTTGAGCATCTGGAAGGCCCCACCCTGCGCCGCCTGATCAAGCAACAGACGAACATTCCGCTGGATCAACTGTTGCCGCTCGCACTCCACGTCGCGGCCGTCCTCCAATACATGGCGAACGAGCAGTTCGTGCATCTCGATGTGAAGCCCAGTAACATCGTGATGGGAGTTCCGCCCCGCCTGATCGACCTGAGCATCGCCCAGAGTTTTGAGAGCGCCGCCCGGCTTCGGCATGCTATCGGAACCGACCCTTACATGCCGCCTGAGCAATGCGACCCGGCCGCCCACCCCGGCGGCGTCGGGCACGCCGCGGACGTGTGGGGGCTTGGAGCCACGCTCTATCATGCGGTAACCGGCGAAATCCCCTTCACTCGCGGCGACGCAAAGAGCAAAGACCGGACTCTACGTTTCCCCCAATTAGTCGAGGAGCCTAAACCGCTCCCGCGATACGTTCCCCCGGACTTGCAGGAGTTGATTTCGAGCATGCTCGCGAAGAATTCAGCCGAACGACCGGCAGCCTCGGACGTTGCCCGCGCACTTGAGCCGCTGGTGGCGTCAATTTCGCCCCGGCTGAAAGCCTCGCGGCGCGGGATACACGTTCGTTGACCGACGTGAATGGTTACCTGACAACAGCTCTGAGAACACGGAACGCAAAACAGTAGTCAACCACAGGGGGAATAACATGATGCTCAGTGTTAATGGATTATTCGGCCGCCGCTCTCCGGCGGACAACGCGGCGGAAAGTTTAATTGAAAACACGGACGGCGCGAGCAAATCACCGTCCTCGGTCTATCTTCGACTCATCGAGGATGAAACGCCCGTCCGGGAGACGGGGAAACGCTCGTTCGGCGTCCGGCTCGGCGCCGTGTTCGCCACATTGATGGTGGGACTGTCGGCCGGAGCCTTGAATGTCTTTGCCGAAGACGATGACCCGGCTGTTTCGCCCTTTAAGGGCGGCTCTCACAATAACAACGATGACGACGTGGACAACACGGCCACGGGCACCGGAACAGGCATCAACACAGCGACGGCCACGGCCACTGACTTGGGCACTAACGACGCGACCGGAACGAACACCGGAACGGGAGTGGCGACGGCGACCGGCACGGGAACGCTCAACGGTCAAACCGCCACCGGCACGGCCACCGGCACCGGCGGGATGACGGCCACCAACACGGCCACGGCGACTAATCTTAAAACCGGCGACGCCACTGCCACCCAGACCGGGACGGGAACGGGCATCAACACGGCCACGGCCACCGCCACCGCGACGGCCGCCGGTAACGCTCGCAGGGGTAATAAGGGCAAGCATGGCGGTAAGAACAAGGGCGGCAATAACGATGACGGCACCGTCACCGGGACGGCCACCGCGACGGGCGTCAACACCGCGACCAACACCGGCACGGCCACCGACCCCCGCACTCAAGACGCGACGGCGACCCGCACCGGCACAGCGACGGGTAATAACACGCTGACCGCCACCGCGACCCGAACCGCTACCGGCACCAGACTCACGGTCACCGACGGCACGGCCACCAACACGGCGACCGCGACGGGCATTAATACCGCCACGAACACGGCCACCGCCACCGACCCGGCGACGCAAGACCGCACCGCGACCGCGACCGCGACCGGAACCGGAGCGGCGACCGGCACGGCCACGAACACGGCCACCGTGACGGGAACCGGGACGGTAAACGGCAACACCGGAACGGCCACGGCCACCGGCACCGGAGCGGTGACCGCAACTAACACGGCTACGGACACTAATCCTCTGACGATGGACGGTACGGCGACCAATACGGCCACCGGGACGGGCGCGTTGACGGCGACCAACACCGCGACCGCGACCGGCACCGCAAACGGCGGCACCGCCACCGCCACGGCCACGGCCACCGGCGACGCGACCGCGACCAACACGGCGACCGCGACCAACCCGTTAACGCAAGATACGACGACCGGGACGAAAACTTCGACCGGGACGAAAACCGGAACCACGACCGGGACGAAAACCGGAACTGCGACCCGGACAAAGAAGTCCTAGTTAGGCGAGTGGCGAGCGCAACCTCGCGCCCACTTATGTAAGTTGTCGCGCCTGCGGCAGCCGTGTCCAAGCGAAAAAGAGCAAGGGGCAAGGTTGATTCCTTGCCCCTTGCTCTATAGCTTTGTGTTGCAAAGATTATTTTGTGGCGCGAAAGACCAGCCGGTCGATTGCAAGCAAACACTCGCTTGCGGCAGGTTGCGAACCCTCCGAGACTTCCGCGCGAGCCGACGGCGGCATGCGCCCGTGATAAACTTGGCTTTCACCGGCTGGACACGGACGCCCGCTTAGATTCTTCGCGGCGGGAGATGCCCGGCGTTCAGCGCTTCGGGTGGCGGAACAACACACAAACGCATCGAAGGAGGCGGGATGAAAGACCTGCGCGCCTGGCGAGAACTAATCCAACATATGCAATGGGCTGATGCGCTCGTCTGGTCGTCCGCCCTCTCGAATCCTGAGGTCGCCGCCGATCTTGCGCTGCGCGGCAAACTCTTTCACACGCACATGGTGCAGCGCGCGTTCCTCTCCGTCTGGCAGGCCGGTTCGCCCGGTTCCCCACCAACAGACCCTCCCGATCTGCCGACGACGCTTGAGCTTGCGCGGAGCTACTACTCCGAATTGACGCCTTTTCTCGACGCGCTCGACGAACGCGAACTTGAGCGGCCTGTCGCGCTGCCGTGGGCGGGGCGGTTCGCCCAACGCCTCGGCCGCGAGCCTGCAACCACGACCCTCGCGGACACTATCCTTCAGGTGGCTATGCACAGCGCGTATCATCGGGGGCAGGTCAATACGAGGTTGCGAGAAGTGGGCGTCGAACCGCCGCTGACCGACTACATCGCGTGGGTGTGGTTCGGGCGGCCTGAACCGCGGTGGCCGCCCCTTTCCGCATAAGCATGTCGCCGACAAAGGCTGCGTGCGCCCCGGCGACGCCTAGCGTGAGGCTTACAATCGAGTGTTCTTGAAGAAGATCGCGAAGGCGGCGTTGCTCGTCTTATCCATTCTGTTCGTCGCGGCGGGGCTGCTCGCGGCGCGTATCTACTCATATCGCAACGATGCCTCCGACGCGCCGGCCGACGCGGCCATCGTGCTCGGCGCCGCCGTCTGGGGCGCGGAAGTTTCCCCCGTCTTTCGAGAGCGCATTAATCATGGCATTAATCTCTACCGGAAGGGCAAAGTCCGCAAGTTGATCTTCACCGGCGGTCAGGGTAATCAGGGCGAGCCGACCGAGTCCGCCGCCGCCCGCCAGTATGCGCTACGGAGCGGGATACCGGCGCACGACATTCTGATCGAAGAGAAATCTCACACCACGTATGAAAACATCCTGTATGCGAAGCAACTCGCTGAGGCGCAAGGGCTGCGGAAGACGCTGATCGTGAGCGACCCTTTGCACATGAAGAGAGCCATGGCAATGGCAAAGGATTTGGGACTGTCGGCCAGCCCGTCGCCGACGCCGAGCACACGCTATCGAGGGATCAAGAGCCAAGCCGCCCTGTTGGCGCATGAGACCTATTATTACATCGGTTATTTGCTGCACCGCCCTTTCGCTAACGCGCTGCCGGCGTAGACAGGTAAGTCTAACCGCGGCATGCGGCGGACACGCGCATTGCAACCTTCTCACCCTGGGCAGCGCAAACAGCGCGAATGGATGAAGAAAAAAGGAATTGAGTAAACTCGGCCGCCGCCGCTGTTTATTCGACACGGAATTTTCTCGGCGTCTCGCGCGTCTGCTCCGTCTCTACCGTTTGTTCCCGCTCATCAACTCGACACGCGGGCGGCAGATAAGCTATGAATGAGGAATGAAGAAGGGGGCGCAGGAAAGGGTCAAGGCGACGGAAGTACCCGCTTCGCAGGGGCGGCGTGCGCGTTTGCACGAAATCATTTTCGAGGCGGATACGCGCGCCGGCCGCCTCTTCGACTTCACGCTCATCTGGCTGATTCTGCTGAGCGTCGCGACGGTTATTCTGGAAAGCGTCCGCTATGTCAGGGAGCAATACGGAGAACTGCTTTACGCACTCGAATGGTTGTTCACGCTGCTCTTTACCGTCGAATACATATTGCGTTTGCTGAGCGTGCGCCGTCCCTTGCGCTATGCCACGAGTTTCTTCGGCGTCGTTGATTTACTCGCCATCATCCCGACATATCTCAGCATCTTCGTGCCGGGCAGCCAGTATTTGCTCGTGATTCGCATACTGCGGCTGCTCCGCATCTTTCGCCTGCTGAAACTCGCCGAGTACATCACGGAAGCCGCCACGCTGCGCCGCGCCCTGCGCGCGAGCCAACGCAAGATCAGCGTCTTTCTCTCCGTCGTGGTGCTGCTCGTCATCATCATCGGCGCGCTGATGTACGTCGTCGAGGGCGAAGCGCACGGTTTCACGAGCATCCCCGTGAGCATCTATTGGGCGGTTGTGACTCTGACCACCGTCGGCTACGGCGATCTCTCGCCGCGCACGCCGCTCGGTCAGATGTTCGCCTCAATCGTGATGATTATCGGTTACGGCATCATCGCCGTCCCGACCGGCATCGTCTCGGTCGAACTCGCGCAAGCCGCGCGACAACAAAGCATTTCCGGGCAGTCGTGCCCCGCGTGCGGAGCCGAGGGGCACGACCCCGACGCGCTCTGCTGCAAGTATTGCGGGGAGAAGTTGTGAAGCGATCATTGCCCCGGCGGGCTACGCCGTCTCAAGCCCGCTCGATTCATTCCCGGTTTAAATTTACCGGCCAACCAATCGTTCCATTTGCAACGCTTTGATTTGAGGCGCGACCGACGTTCTTACATAAAATTTCGGGTGTGCAAGGCGGAGAGCGAGCTTGCCTCACCGGCGCTGAATCCTAATTTAACCAGGCGCGCTCTCCGATCCCTGTCCATCTCCTGTTTGAGAACCTGAACCTTCTCGAAGCCGCCGGCGACCGCCTCCGGCCTCCACTCGCCCGCCGCCAGCAGCACCAGTGCGTCGAACACTTCCTCGTTCAGCCCGGCGGTGTGCGCCAGCATGTCGTGTCGACGGTTGACCGCCGCGCTCAGGCGATCCCGCGTGGCGGGGTCGCGCGCGATCATGTATTGGAGATGTCCCATGCCGAACGCGACATGCCGTGCTTCATCTTGAGCAGTTAATCTGGCGATAGACCGGGTTACCGGATCGGGCGCATGTCGCTCCAAGAACCACAGTAGATTCAGAAAAGTTCCCTCGCCGAGCACCGAGAGCATGAACGAGGCGAGCGTGAAGTCCGGCTCGTCGAGCAAACTTTTAAGTGATAGTTGTCCGCTCGCGGTCGAGAGACCCAATTCTCCT
>DASQNL010000051.1:0-1779 GCA_035644995.1 Pyrinomonadaceae bacterium
TCGGTCTTAGTCAATCGAGCAACCGGTTGAGAGGGAGAGGCAGGTTCGTTGGGGAATATTCGGCGCGTGGGGTTTGCGAATCCGCAATCCGCATCCCGAAATCCGCAATTGAAAGTCTCGCTTGCACCTCAAGAGGATAAGTAATGGCGAAGCACGGCAAGAAATTCCGCGCGGCTCTGGAGAAGATCGAGCCGAACCGGAAATACAATTTGGATGAAGGATTGGCGAAGGTCAAAGAGGTTGCCTTCGCGAAGTTTGACGAAACCATCGAGCTGACGATGTGGCTCGGCGTCGACCCGCGCAAAGCGGATCAACTCGTGCGCGGCACGGTCGTGCTGCCGCACGGTCTGGGCAAGTCGAAGCGCGTGCTCGTGATCGCGCAGGGCGATAAGGTTCGCGAGGCCGAAGAGGCGGGCGCGGATTTCGTCGGCGGCGAAGACATGGTTGAGCGTATCAAAGGCGGCTGGCTCGATTTCGACGCCGTGATCGCCACGCCCGACATGATGCGTCTCGTCGGCGGACTCGGCAAAGTGCTGGGGCCGCGCGGCCTGATGCCGAACCCGAAGACGGGGACGGTGACGCCGGACGTGACGACCGCCGTGCGCGAAACGAAAGCCGGTAAGGTCGAGTATCGCGTGGACAAGACGGGCGTCATACACGTCGGGATCGGCAAGGTCTCTTTCGACCAGCAACTCCTGCGCGAGAACGCGCAGACGCTGCTCGACGCGGTCGTCAGGGCGAAGCCTTCGACGGCCAAAGGCAGGTACGTCAAGAAAGTGAATCTCGCGGCCACGATGAGTCCGGGCGTGCTTTTGGATGAGACGGCTTACGTGAAATAGCTTGTGAGGAGCGTGATTTAAGAGATGAAAACCAGAGAACAGAAGCAACAAGATTTGGAAGCCCTCACGCAGCAGTTTCAGGAAGCGACCGCCGCGATGCTGATGGGCTTCAACAAACTGACGGTGACGAAGGATCAGGAACTGCGCCGCCAGTTGGATCAGGTGGGCGCGAAATACATGGTCGTCAAGAACACGCTGGCGCGGCGCGCCGTCGAGGGCACGCAGTTCGCGGGCGCGACGGAGCACTTCAAGGGCGTGACGGCGATTGCCACGAGCACGACCGATGCCGTGACGCTGTCGAAGGCGGTCTCGAAGTTCGTCAAAGACAACCCGGAAGTGTTCACGTTCAAGGTGGGCGTGGTCGAAGGCAAGGTCGTCGCTTTGAGAGATGTCGAGGCGATTGCGAGCCTGCCGCCGAAGGAAGAATTGATCTCGAAGATCATGTTCCTGATCAATTGTCAGGCGCAGCGTCTCGTCACGGTGCTGTCGGCCGTGCCGCGCAATCTGGCGATTGTCGTCAAACAGATCGGCGAGCAGAAGGGTGGCGGGGAAGCCGCCTGAGTCTTAAGTTTCGATTTTGAGATTTGTGATTTCAAATCTCGCGTAGGGTCAGCTGGACGCGGTTAAAACGGGCGGGACGATTTGTCAGGTCGTCCCTTTTGGCTCGGATGCTTTTCGGAGTTCGGATGCAACGAACCGAGGGGAGTGTCCCGTGGGTTCTCCTGCTGCGAACCATCAACGAGGAACACAACAAGCAGAACCCTTGAGGAGGTTAATTAGTTATCATGGCAACTAGAGAAGATGTGATTGAGTATTTGAAGGGCATGACCCTTTTGGAAGCCTCGGAACTCGTCAAAGAGTTGGAGACCGTGTTCGGCGTTTCGGCGGCAGCGGCGGCCGTGGCGGCGGCTCCGGCGGCGGGCGGCGGCGAAGCGGCCGC
>DASQNL010000052.1:0-7517 GCA_035644995.1 Pyrinomonadaceae bacterium
TGGCGGCCTCGCGCGGGACGGAACTGCGGCTGACCATCGAAGGCGCGGACGAAGCCGAAGCGATGAGCGCGGTCTGCAACTTGATCGGGAACGGGTTCGGGGAAGAACAGGAAACATGAGCAAGCGGGTCAAGAGCGAGAAGCGCGAGATGCGCTGGCGCGGCGTGGCGGTTTCGGAGGGCGTGGCCTCCGGACGCGCGTTGCGCCTCCACACGGGCGGGCGCGGCAACATCTATCGCGCGACGCTCGAAGCGGGCGACATCAAGCGCGAGGTGCGTCGCTTCCAGGCGGCGGTGCGCCTGTCGCGCCGTCAGTTGCTCGCCATCAAACGCCGCGCCGAAGTCGCGCTCGGCGCGGAACACGCCTACATCTTCGACGCGCAACTGCTCATGCTCGAAGACCGCAAGTTGCTCGACGAGGTGGAGGACTACATCCGGCAGCAACTCGCCAACGCGGAATGGGCGGTTAAAGTCGCTTCCGACAAACTGCTCGCCGTCTATGCCGAGATCAAGGACGATTACCTGCGCGAGCGCAGTTCCGACATCGAAGACGTGACGCGTCGCCTGCTCGTCGCCCTGAGCGGCGAAGCGCAGTCGCGTCGTCTCACCGAAGACGCGATTGTCGTGGCGGAGGAGTTGCTGCCGTCGTCCGCGGCCGAACTCGATTTCTCGCACGTCCGCGCCATCGCCTCCGATGCGGGCGGTTGGACTTCGCACACGGCCATCATCGCGCGCGGCCTCGGCATCCCGGCCATCGTCGGCCTGCGCGACCTCTATCGCCACGCGCGCACGGGCGACGAGATCGTCATCGACGCCGGGCGCGGCGTGGTGGTGTTGCACCCGACGGGCGCGACCATCGAACATTTCACGACGGCGCGCCAAAACGCCAACCCCGGCGCGGGCGTCGCCGACGACGGGGGCGCGCCGCTCATCACGACCGACGGCGTCGAGATCATTTTGCGCGCGAACGTCGAGTTGCCGCCGGAGTATGAGAGCGTGCGTCGCTACGGGGCGCGGGGCATCGGTCTGTTCCGCTCGGAGTTTCTGTTCTCGCAGCGCAACGGCGCGCCGACGGAGGAGGAGCAGTGCGCCGCCTACGTGGAGATCGCCGCGCTCGGCGGCGCGGACGGCGCGAAGGTGCGCCTGTTCGACCTGGGCGGCGACAAGCAGCACCCGGCCGGGGAGTTTGAGACCGCCGAACGCAACCCCGCGCTCGGCCTGCGCGCCATCCGCTACTCGTTTCAACACGAAGGCATGTTGCGCACGCAGGTGCGCGCGCTCCTGCGGGCGGCGGCGACGGGGCGGCTCGACGTGGTGCTGCCGATGATCTCCGACGTGTCGGAGGTGAGACGCGCGCGCCGCATCATCGAGGAGGAACGAGCGCGTCTGGGCGCGGAAGGGCGCGAGGCGGGCGAACTCAAAATCGGCGCGATGATCGAAGTGCCCGCTGCCGTGTTGCTGGCGGACAAACTCGCATGCGAAGTAGATTTCTTCAGCCTCGGCACAAACGACCTCGTGCAGTACCTGCTCGCCGTGGATCGCGGCAACGACGAGGTGGCCGGTTGGTTTCGCACGCTGCACCCGGCCGTCTTGCAAAGCATCAAGCGAACCATCGAGGCGGCGGGCGCGGCCGGGATTCCCGCCATCGTCTGCGGCGAGATGGCTGCGACGCCCGCTTACGCGCTCGTCCTCGTCGGCCTCGGGGCGCGCGTGCTCAGCATGACGGCGTCGGCGATGCCGCGCGTGCGGCGGACGCTGGCGCAAGTGAATGCGGCGAGCGCGGCCGAGATTGCGAACCTGTGCCTCGGCGCGGCGACGGCCGACGACGCGGAGGAAGCCGTGCGCGCCGAACTCGGCGGACGCTGGCCGCACCTGTTTTCGCCGGGAAACTTGCCAGCCGCGAAAAACGGAGAGTAAAATCGGCTTGATGCGACGTGCGGCGCGCGGCCGCTTCGACCTCTTCCGACGCGCCCGCCTCCGCGCCTCACATGTCGGCGCCGTCAGCCACTTCAACTTATGCGGTTCACCAAAACGCGACCCGACCCGGCCGGTCTTTCCGGTAAACTTTGAAACCGACAGGAAAAATTGACAATTAGAACTTTGCGAAAAAGGGCGTTTTCGTCGTTTAATCTAAGGTGACGGGACGGTTTAGTCCAAACCGGCAACAGAGGCGTCGGCACGAAGGCCGGCGTGAGGCGCATCCGCCCCGGTGAATCCAGACTTCGACACGGCTCTTTAAGCGGCCACTGCCCCGGTCGCGCAGCTCGCGTCGAAGCATAGGGAAGTAGAGTGCATTATGAGTAAAGTCCTATTTGCGTTTGTGATCGGGCTGGCGTTTGGCCTGCCGTTAGCGACGAAGACGAAGGCGCAAACGCGCCTCGGCCCGGCCGAAGACGACTCGCCCGTCGTCAATTCGAGCGCGAACAAGAGCGAGACCAAAAGCACGGCGAAAAAGGCCGCCGCCAAAAGCGAGACGCCCGCCAAGACCGCCCCGAAGACCGAGTCCAAAGCTGACGAGCCGAAGGACACAGCCGCGAAGTCCGGCGCGCAAAAAACTCCGACCGTCCTGACCTCCGCCGCCGCGCCCAACCTCAACACCTCCGCGACGCCCAACACGACGAGCGACGGCGCGCCGAAAACGACGACCGCACCGCTCCCCGTCTTCGGCAGCCCTTCGGTGCTCGGCATCCCCGCGCCGCCGAAGTATGAGCCGCCCGCGTCGCTCAAAACTCCTGAGGCGGCAACCGGCGCGTCGGCCGCGCCTTCAGCCTCCGCTTCCAACGTCGCGGCCTCGACGACCGCCGCGGCGGCGGCGGCACCCGTCCCGCCGACCGCGCTCTACCGCGTCGGCGTCGGCGACATTCTGGACATCCGCCTCGCGGGCGGCATGTCGAAAGATTCAACCCTCTACACGATCATGTCCACCGGCATGCTCGACTATCCGCTCGCGGGCGAACCCTTCAACGCCGTCGGCATGACGCCCGAAGAGGTGGGCGCGCGGCTCTCGGCGGAACTGAGACGACGCGGCGTCTACGACCGCGCGCAGTTTCGCATCACCGTCCGGGAATATGCGAGCCACACGGCGATGGTGAGCGGGTTGGTTGACCAACCGGGCGCGAAGATTTTGCGCCGCGAAGCCGTGCCGCTCTACGTCGTGTTGTCGGAAGCCAACCCGCGCGCGGAGGCCGGGCGCGCCGTCATCATCTCGCGGGCGACGGGGCGCAGTAAAACGATTGACCTCGCCGATTCGGGCGCGCTCAACGAACTCGTCTCGCACGGCGACATCATCAATATCACCGCGCGCCCGCAGGAATTCTTCTACATCGGCGGGCAGATCAACGCGCCGGGGCAGAAAGATTTCCACCCCGGCATGACGCTCACGCAGGCCATCCTCGCCTCGGGCGGCGTGGCGCGCGACGCGGGCAGCAAAGTGAGAGTTACGGTCTCGCGGCAGGGCGCGGACGGGCGTCTGGTGGCGAGCGAATATCTGCTCAACGACATCGAGACGGGGCAAGTGCCAGACCCGCGCGTGCAGGCGGGCGACCGCGTGGAAGTCGGTCGCCGTCGGTAGCGCGCCGCCCTTGCGCCCGCGCGTCGAAAGTTTCGGTTCTTGTCCGGTGCGAGTGAAGGTTGTATAGTGTCGCGCGCCGGAAAATGATATTCAAATAGGCTCACGCACGCGTCCGCACTAGATTGCCGGGCGGGCTTTACAATTACCATTGGAACAAGCGAAAAACTTCTCGTACCTTCCTGCCGGAGGAATACAGGTTTCATGATGCAGCATAAACTCAGCGCGCTCGCGCTCGTCGGCGCGCTTCTGTGCGCGCCTTTCACGTCCGCCCTGGCCTTTGCCCCCGTCGCGACCCCCGCGGCGGCGACGCTCGCGGCCGCCTTCCAGCAGGACGACACGCCCCCCGACATTGAGCAAGCCATGTTTACCAAGGGGCAGAACCTTTATAATCAAGGCCGCTTCGAACAGGCCGCCACGGTCTTCCGCGATTTTCTCAAGACCTACCCCAACAGCATCATCACCGATCTGACGTTGCTCTGGCTCGGCCGCACCTACATCGCGCAAGGCCGCCTGACGGATGCCGAAGGGGTCGTGACGCGCCTGCGCACCATCAGGGACACGCCTTTCGTCGAAATCTACGAGGGCGAACTGCAAGCGGCGCGTGCCGAGATCGCCGCGCGCGGCGGCGCCGCGTCCCCGCAGGCGACCGCCACGCCCGCCGCGACCGAACGCGCGCAGGCGACGCCCATGACCCGCCCCCTCGGCCGGGCGACGCCCTCGCCCACGCCTTCGCCGCGCCTGATCGCGAGATCAACCCCGGCGCGCTCGCGCGCCACCCCGCTCCCGACGCCCGTGCCGACGCCCGTCGCCCCGCCGAGCGGGACGCCGACGCTGTCTATCGAGAATCCGCCCGTTGACGGGCAAGCGGCCGCGCCCATGCGTCGCAGTCGCCGCAGCCGTTTCCCCGTGCGGCGCAACCCGCCGCAGCGCGCGAACAACGACACTCAGGTCGCCGTCAACACGCCGCCGGTCGTCACGCCGCCGGTCGTTACGCCGACGCCGCGACCGACGCCCACGCCCGTGCGCCCGCGCCCGCAAGTGGCGCGCACCACGCCGACGCCCACCCCGACGCCCGTGCTCGTCGCGCGCGCCGAGCCGAACGACAGCGTGACGACCGCGCCGCCCATCGTCAACAGCGCGCCCGCCGGTCAAGAAGGTTTCGTGTTGACGGTCAAGCAAGTGCCGAATCTGACCCTTGCGCTGCGTAATGCCACGCTGGCCGCCTCGCCCGGTCAGGCCGTGCAGTTGCCGCTCAACGTCACCAACACGGGTAACAAAGAAGATCAGTTCCGGCTGGGCACGGACTTGCCCGCCGAATTTCAGCCGACGTTCAGCCTCGCGACGGGCGGGCAGGATACCGGCCTCCCGATCCTCGTCACGCCGCAACTGGCGCGCGGCCAGAACCTCGAAGTCTTCTTGAACATCCGCATCCCCGAAGCCGCGCCCGACGGGCAGCAACGCCCCTTTATCGTGAGCGCGGCCTCGCAGTCGGATTATCAAATCCAGCGTGTGTCGAACGCCGCGATCACGGTGGTCGCCGCCGCGCTCGCCGGTTCGTCCGGCGTCACGCGCGAGAGCGTCCAGCCCGGCGAGACGTTCACGCAGACCATCTCCGTGCGCAACACGGGCAGCGCGCCCGCCCGCAGTTCGCGCACCGACTTCGTTTTCAATACCGACTTTGAACTCGTCAGCGCAAGCCCCTTGCCGCTCTATTACGACAACCCCTCGCGCACGGCCATCTGGAGTCTCGGCGATCTCGATTCGCGCGCCACGCGCGAAATCAGCGTCACGCTCCGCGCCGTACCCAACGCGTTGTCGGCCACCGGCCCCATCGGGCGCGGCATGCTGCGCACGGCGTCTCTGCCGACGGCCTCGAACTACGACGGGCCGAGCATCGCCATCGGGCGCGTTCCGCGCGCGCGCATCGACCCCGTCTCGCCCGGTCTGACCGTGACGCCCGGCGATGTGATCTTCATCCCGTTCGTCGTGCGCAACCCCGGCAACTACAGCGAATCTTACGGCCTGCGCATCACCGCGCCCGGCGCGCCCGGAGGGGTGCTCTACGCCGACACGAACGGCGACGGCCAACATCAGGACAGCGAGCCGAGCGTGACGCAGACGACGCAGATCGATCCGCGCGGCGGGCAGTTCCCGCTGCTCATGCGCGTGGAGATTCCGCGCTCGACCGCCGACCGCCAGCAATACGCTTACAACGTCGTGGCGACATCCGTCAGCACCAGCCGCGCCGCCAGCGAGGCGAGCACGGTGCTGACCGTGGCCGCCCCGCGCGTGCGCGTGCGCACCGAGCAGGTGACGGATACCACCGCGCCGGGCGACATGATCTTCTATCGCCTCGTCCTCATCAACGAGGGCGCGGGGTTGGCGAAGAACATCATCGTCTCCGAAATCTTCCCCGATGCATTGCAGTTCATCTCGTCGAACCCGACGCTCAGCACGCAGGACGCTCCCGGCGATTCGCGCCGGATCACCTGGCGCGTCAACGAACTCGCGCCCAACGATACGACGGTGCTGCTCATCACCGTGCGCCTGCGTCCCGACCTCGCCGCCGACCGCACGCTGACCACCAGCCACACGTGGGTCTATCAGGACACGAACGGCAACACGTATCAGAACCAGTGATGCGTCAAGCCGGGTCTTAGTCGGAAGCGAATCGCCGGTCGTGAATCGTGAATAGAAGGAGGAATCCCTTGGGAGACTATTCACCGTTTACGACCGGCGATTCGCGTTTAACCTCCGCGGGCGGTCTGCGTCCGGCTCCCGCCGCGCCCGCACGCCTCTCGCTCCTGTCGCACGCGCTCATCCTCAAGTCGCTCGTCGAAGTGTTGTTCGTCGCCGCGCTCGCCGTCCATTTCTCTTACACGAATTTCAATACTTATTTTCGCGGAGCGGTTGACGCGGCCGACGAGCGCAACGTCTCCGGCTGGGTGGTCAACACGGCCGCCCCCAGAGAACAAGTTGAGGTGCCTCTCTACATCGACGGGCATTTCGTGAGCCGCCGCGTGGCCGACGCGCCGCGCCCGGACGTGCTCGCGGCCGGCCGGAGTCTCGATCCCGATCACGGTTTCGTCTTCAACCTCCCGCCGCTGCCCCCGAACCGCACTTACGAGGCGCGCGTCTACGCCATGCACAAGGCGGGCGTCGCCACGCGCCGCGTATTACAAGAATTCGGCGCGACGAAAGAGTTTAGCGTGACGCAGAACGACGTGAACTCGTCCGTGCCGGACGCTTGGTGGGAAAGCGAGGGACGACGTTGAGCGGGACGGAAGTGTCGGACGACCGCGTGGCCGGGGAAAGCGCGTTGACCGCTCGGCCGGAAACCGGCGACGCCGCCCCGTCTCATCGCGCCGCGCCGGAGTCGCGCGCGTTGGCCGCGTGGGAGATTGCGTCCGTCGCGTCCTCGGTGATCGTCGCCGAGTGGGCGGTGCTCGCGCTCGGCAATCATAAAATTCTGCTGGCCGTACCCGTGGGGTGCGTCTTCGCTTTGATGTTCTATTCGCATCGCCTGCGAGGCGAGACGCTCTCGGAACTCGGCTGGCGCATGGACAATTTCATGCGCGCCGCGCGTCTGCTGGTGCCTCCGATGATCGTGGGCACGCTCTTGCTCGTGTTGGTGGGCTGGTTGTGGTTTGGCGGAAGTTTTAGTTTCGGGAGGGGGCGCGCGGGCTGGGCGATTTCGGGCTTCCCGGTCTGGGGCTTGGTCTGGGGACTCTTGCAGCAGTACGTCCTGCAAGCCTTTATCAATCGCCGCGCCCAACTCATCTTCGGACGCGGCGCGGCGAGCGTCGTTCTCGTCGCCGCCGTCTTTGCCCTGCTGCATCTGCCGAATCCGTGGCTCACCGGCGCGACCTTCCTCGGCGGCCTCATCTGGGCGGCCGTCTATCAACGCGCGCCCAATCTCTATGCCCTCGCGCTCTCCCACTCCTTCCT
>DASQNL010000053.1:0-1789 GCA_035644995.1 Pyrinomonadaceae bacterium
CTTCGCCCTCGCGCTTTGTCATGTCCCGCGACTGATTCTCAACCTCAATGTTGAACAAATCCGCCGTCAAGTTTGTGGCCGCCGCCTTCCTCGCTCTCGCGCTCGCTTTCGCGCCGCGCGCCGGGGTCGCGCAGTTGCAACCGACCGTGGCGGATTCAGTTATTTCCAATCGCGCCGAAGCCATCTATGCGGACGCAGACGGCAACGAGTTTTCCACCGTCTCGCCCACCATCACCGTCACCGTCCGCCCCGTCTCCGCTATCGTCGTCACCCCGGACGAAACCGAACCCTCCGACGCCGTCGCCCCCCAAGAGCGCATCACGCGCCTCTTCCGCGTCTGCAACCTCGGCAACACCCCCGACCTCTATACCATCACGCGCGCCGAAGTCACCGCCCCGGCCACGCTCGTCGCGCTCCACTTCGACACCGACGCGAGCGGCACGCTCACGGACGCCGACGCGCCCGTCAGTCTCAACTCCACCATGTCGCCGCGTCTCGCGCCCCGCGCCTGCGTCGGCGTGCTGGCCGTGGTGGATGTGAATGCGAGCGCGCCGCAGACGCAATTAGCCATCCGCCTCACCGCCCGCTCCAACGTCTCCGTCACGGTCAACGGCACGGTCGAAGACACGGGCGCGATCATCAACTCAATCGGCGAACGCGCGCGTTTGACCGACCCCAACAACCCCGCGCTGCCGCCTTCCAAACTCGTCAACCGCCAGGAGCGCGTCACCGCCGCGCCCGGCCAAACGCTCGACTACGCGATCAGCTTCCGCAACAACGGCACGACGCCCGCGCGCCGCGTGCTCGTCGCCGACGATCTCCCGGCCGGTCTCCAGTACGTCGCGAATTCACTCCGCCTCGGCGCGCGCGCGCTGACCGATGCGGCCGACGCCGACGAAGGTCAGGCCGTGAGCCTGCGCCGTTTTGAAGTGCGCGTCGCTCAAGTGCTGCCCGACGAGGTGGTGACGATCAGTTTCCGCGCGCAGGTAACGGGCGAGATCGCGCCGGGCGCGGGCGCGGCCAACACGGCCACGCTCAGCGGCGAAAATTTCGACGCCGTGAAAACTTCCGTCGCCACGGCGGTCGTCAATCCCTTCGGCACAATCTACGCCGGTCGCAGCGGCGGCGCGGTCACTATCGGCGGGGCGCGCGTCGCGCTCGTCACCGACCCGGCCACGCGCACGCCGCTCCCGACGACCGCCGGCATCGGCTTCACGCCGAACGTCTCGAACGACAATCCTTACACCACCGCGCCGGGCGGCCTCTTTAGTTTCGCGCTCACCCCGGCGCAACTCAACGCGCCCGCCACCTACTACGTCAACGTCACCGCGCCCGGCTACCGCTCGCGCATGTTGGAATTCGCCGTGCGCCCCTCCGGCGTCGCCGCCGGACTCTACGATGCCACCGTGCGCGCGCTCGACGAACAGCCTATCGCCGAATCCGGGAGCTTCACGCTCACCGAGGCGGACGTGCGGCTCGCCAACTTAGCCGGCGTCGCGCTCAACATTCCCCTCTTCGAGTTGCAGACGATTGAGATCAACAAGATCGCCGACCAGCAGCGCGCCGAGATCGGCGACATCGTCTCTTACCGCGTCGAGGTGCGCAACACGACGCAAGCCGCCTTGCGCGACGTGACCGTCCGCGATCTCCTGCCGCAATCGTTCCACTACGCGGCGGGCACGGCGCAGCTCACCGTCTCGCCCGCTCCGCCGCGCTCCGTCGAGCCGCGCGTCAACGGCAACGAACTCGCCTTCGATCTCGGCACGCTCGCGGCGGGCGCGCGCGCCTC
>DASQNL010000054.1:0-18950 GCA_035644995.1 Pyrinomonadaceae bacterium
TGCGCCTGTTCGGGCGTGACGCCCGGCTTGAGCCGCCCGGCCACGGTGATGAAGCGTCCACGCCCTTTCGTGCCCCCGTTCAAGACCGACGCGAAATTGGACGGCGTCCATATCTCCGCAGACTTGCCGGTGCGCGAGCCTTCCTTCATGAACCATTTAAAACCCGGCGGCATCACGCCGAGAACGGTCACGCTCTCCCCGTTGAGGCTGATTTTTTTACCGACGATGTCGGCCGCGCCGCCGAAGCGTCTTTGCCAGAGGCCGTGGCCGATGACAATCACGTCGTTGCGCCCCGGCTCCGCCTCTTCCTTCGTATAAACGCGGCCGAGCGCGGCCTCCGTGCCGAGCATGGTCAAAAGATTGCCGCTCGTCACCTGCGCCGGTATCTCTTCCGGGTTGCCTTCGCCCGTCAGGTTGAAGGCGGCATCGTGAAAGGCGGCCATCTCCTGAAAGCTGTTCGCCTGCTGTTGCCAATCCAAAAAGTTAGCCAGCGAGGCGACGTTATTGCGTCCCTCGCGCGCCCGGTTCTGCTCCCACACGATCATGAGCTGACCGGCATCGCGATAGGGCAAGGGGCGCAGCAGCACCGCGTTGACGACGCTGAAGATGGCCGTATTGGCCCCGATCCCGAGGGCGAGCGCGGTGAGCGCGACGAGCGTAAACACCGGACTCTTCCACAAAGTGCGCAAGCCGTACCGAACGTCCTGCCGGAAGTTTCCCATCACATCACCTCCGCGCGTGTGCCGGGCAGAGACGCCCCTTCCTCATCCTGCTTGAAGCTGACCATCTCTTCTTTCACGACGCGCCCGTCGAAGAGATAGATGGCGCGGTCGGCAAAGGTGGCATAGCGCGGGTCGTGCGTGACCATGCAGATGGTCGCGCCGCCGCGGTGGAGTTCGCGCAGCAAGTCCATGACGGCCTCGCCGTTTTTGGAATCGAGGTTGCCCGTCGGCTCGTCGGCGAGCAGGATGAGCGGTTGACCCGCGACGGCGCGCGCGACGGCCACGCGCTGCTGCTGACCGCCGGAGAGTTGGCTCGGCAAGTGTTTCGCGCGGTGCGCCATGCCGACTTTCTCCAGCGCATCGGTGACGCGCGTCTTGCGATCCGCGTTGCTCAAGCCCCGGTAGGTGAGGGGGAGTTCGACGTTTTCGTAGACCGAGAGGTCGCCGATCAGGTTGAAACTCTGGAAGATGAAGCCCACTTCGCGGTTGCGGATGAGGGCGCGCTCGCCGAGCGAGAGGTCGGAGACGAGTTTGCCGTTCAACCAATACTTGCCTTCGGTCGGCGAGTCGAGCAGGCCGAGGATGGAGAGGAGGGTTGATTTGCCGCAGCCGGAGGGGCCGGTGATGGAGACGTATTCGCCGTTGGCGATGTCGAGGTGCGTTCCGGCGAGGGCGTGGGTTTCAACTTCGTCCGTGAAGAAAACCTTTTTCACGTCTTGCAGGCGGATCAGGGGTTGTTTCGATGCGCTCATGAGTTTCTCCTAACATTGTCAGTTGTCCGTGGTCAGTTGTCCGTTGGTTTTTGTCTGGTGTTAGTTGCTCGATTGAGTCTTTAGCAACTCAAGTTCGACGGTTACAAACAACTGACAACTGACGACGGACGACTGACGCTCTTAGTTAAGTCGTATGCGGTTAAAGGCGTCCCACTGGGAGGTGTCCGAGAGGATCACCTGATCGCCCTCCTGTAAACCTTCTAAAACTTCGATGGTATTGACGGAACTGCGTCCGAGTCTGACTTGGACGCGCGTGGCAAACTGTCCCCCCGGTTCGAGTTTGAACATCCCGACGCTCGATTGCGACTGGCCGAAGGCGGGGCGTCCGACGTAGAGAATGTTGTCGAGGCGTTCGAGTTCGATGGTGCCGTCCACGCTCAGGTCGGGGCGCGCGCCTTGCGGCAGCGGGGCGTCGAGCGCAACGTCGATGGTGACGGTGCTGTTCTGCGACGCCGGGTCGATGCGGACGACGTGGCCGGGAATGATGCCGTTGCGCGTGTCCACGCTGGCCTGCTGGCCGAGCGTGATGTCTTTGGCCTGCGTTTCGGCGATGCGGAGTTCGGCCTTCAGGTTTTGCGGTTCGACGACGCGCGCGAGGTTCGTTCCCGGCTGCACCTGCTGCCCGACTTCGACTTGCATCTGTTGCAGCACGCCGTTCGTTCCGGCCAGCACGCGCAGCGTCGCCACCTGCGTCTGCCTGAGTTGGAGTTGCGCCTTGAGTTGGGCGATGCGCGCCTGTTGCGAGGCGAGTTGCGCCTGCGCGGATTTCGACGTGCCTTCCAGACGCTTCTGCTCGATGGCGTAGCGGTTGGCTAAGTCGGCCACGCGCACGCGCGAGAGTTTGAGATTGATGGCCGGGATCAAACCGTCCTTGGCGAGTAGTTCGTCGGTGTCGGATTGCAGTTTGGCCTGCTGGTATTCGCTCTGCACGGTGGCGGCGGCGGCTTGTTGGCTCATGCGCTCGCTTTCCAGCCGCGCGCGGATATTGTTGTAGTCGGCCTCGGCGGCGCGCATCTGGTATTCGATGTCAACCGTGCCTTGCTGCAATTCCGGGTTGCTCAACTCGATCAAGACCGTGCCCGCCGTCACTTCCGTGCCGGGTTGGACGAGCACGCGCTCGACGCGTCCCTGCGTGGCCGCCGCGATCACGCGGATGTCCTGCGGCACGAGCGTGCCGATGCCGCGCACCTGCCGGAGCATCTGGCCGCGCTTCACCGTGTCGATGAGCGTGGTCGAACGCTCGACGCTCGGCGCGGCGGGCTTCATGCGCGACACGCCCAGCGTGATCGCCGTCACCGCCACGATGGCGACGGCCGCATAGAGAATGATCCGCACGCGCCGTTTGCGTGCCGCTGATTTACCGCGAGGAACGTCCATGCCCAAATTTATCTTCCTTCCTATTTTGCCGTCGCCCCGAAGCCTTAGCGAAAGGCATGCCAACCCGGCAAACTTCGATTCTCTGCTGTTTTCGCGGCCGCGCACGCTTCCCGCGACCCGCTCCCGAAACTACTCTTTCCCAATATCGAAAACCGACTCCGCCGATTTCGCATTGCCGTTGGCTATGCAAAACAGGCGTATCGACGGTTCGCTTCCGAGCCGGCCTTCAACTTTACTGTTTCACCACCCACCCGTCTTCGAGTTGCACGACGCGGTTGCCGTATTGCGCGTTTTGTTCGGAGTGCGTCACCTGAATGATGGTCGTGCCCTCGTCGTTGAGCCGCTTGAAGAGTTCCATGATCTCGCGCCCCTGGCTGGAGTGAAGATTGCCGGTCGGCTCGTCGGCGAGTATGAGCTTGGGATTCGAGATGACGGCGCGCGCCACCGCCACCAACTGCTGCTGCCCGCCCGACAATTGGTTCGGATATAAATCCTTCTTGCCCACGATCTGAAACCGGTCGAGGACATCGCCCACCATCGACTGGCGTTCGGCCTTCTTCACGTCCTTGTAGGAGAGCGGCAAGTCCAGATTTTCGTAAACGGTCAGGTGGTCGAGCAGGTGATAACTTTGGAAGACGAAGCCGATGTAGCGTTTGTGTAGTTCGCCGCGTTCTTTCTTGCCGAGCCGGTGGATAGCCGTGTCTCCAAAATAATATTCGCCCGTCCACGCGCTATCGAACATGCCGAGGATATTCAGGAGCGTTGACTTGCCCGCCCCCGAAGGCCCCATGATCGACACGAACTCGCCCTCGCGCACCTCTACGTCAACGCGCCGCAGCACGTAGTTTTTATTCACGCCCTGCTCATAAACTTTTTCGATGTTACGCAAACTGATCATGTGTCACCCGGCATGCGGAGCGTTGCTTGTGGTAGGTCAAGAGATGCGAAGGAGCGCGCCCTCACGTCTCGGCTTTTGATAAGTCAGCGCGAATCTGTAATGAAAGCGGCGTGCCAGCCGCGTGTTGCGAGACGTGAGGGAATTTGCGGGCGTTTTGCGCGCGCGTTCTGGCTGACGCACTTTTCCGATCCCATTTCCGGGACGCGGCTTGTCCGAAAGCGAACAACGCACGGCGCGATTTACGAAAGAATGGATGGAAAATCCGAATCGAGTCGGGATTTGTGACGGGTGAAGACCGTACGGCGGCGGCTGGGGTGTTGAAGTCGCGTCCTTAAAGTTGAGTAAGTTAGCGACGGCGTCTACTCGGTCTCGGTTCGAGGCGCGTCGCTCTCGTCGCCGCCGTCGTCCTTGATCCAGACGGTCTTGATGTTCACGAACTCACGGATGCCGAACTCGCCCAACTCGCGCCCGTAGCCGGAACGCTTGACGCCGCCGAAGGGCATGCGCGGGTCGGAGGCCACCATCGCGTTGATGAAGACCGCGCCCGCCTCGATCTCGTCAACGAAGCGCGCTCGCTCGCCGTGGTCGTTCGTCCATGCGCTCGCGCCGAGTCCGAAGGTGGTGTCGTTCGCCAGTTGGATCGCCTCGTCAATCGAGCGCACGCGAAACAGCAGCGCGACGGGGCCGAAAAATTCTTCCGCGTAGGCCGGTGAATTTTTCGGGATGTCGGCGAGCACCGTCGGCGCGTAATAGTTGCCCGGCCGCCGCAAGCGTTCGCCGCCGGTGAGGACGCGCGCTCCGGCCGCGACGGACTTGCGCACCTGCTCGTCCAGTTCTTCCACGATGCTCGCCGTGGCGAGAGGGCCGATCTTCGTCCGTTCATCGGCCGGGTCGCCGACGTTCAAAGCCGCCATCCCCTCGACGAAGCGGCGCGCGAACTCCTCGTAGACATCCGCGTGGACGATGAAGCGTTTGGCCGCGATGCACGACTGGCCGTTATTGATCGTGCGCGCTTTGACCGCGGTCTTGACGGCGGCCTCGACATCCGCCGTCGGCATGACGATAAAGGGATCGCTGCCGCCGAGTTCGAGCACGGTCTTCTTGATCGCCTTCCCGGCGCGGCTCGCCACTTCGCTCCCGGCGTGCTCGCTCCCCGTGAGAGTCGCCGCGCGCACGCGCGGGTCGTCAATCAGTTGACCGACCTGTTCCGCCTTGAGCAGCAACGTTTGAAAGACACCCTCGATAAATCCCGCGCCCCGGAAAATCTCCTCAATCGCCAGCGCGCACTGCGGCACGTTCGAGGCGTGTTTGAGCAGCCCGACGTTTCCGGCCATCAACGCGGGCGCGGCGAAGCGGAAAACTTGCCAGAAGGGGAAGTTCCACGGCATGACGGCGAGCACCGCGCCCACGGGTTCGTAGCGGATGAAGGAACGCGTCGCGCTCGTCTCGACCACTTCGTCGGCGAGAAATTTTTCGGCGTGCTCCGCATAGTAGCGGCACACCATGGCGCACTTCGCGGCCTCGTCGCGCGCCGCCTGCAAGGGCTTGCCCATCTCCGTCGTCATCAAACGCGCGAAGCGTTCTTGCTCCGCTTCCAGAATCTCCGCCGCGCCGAGCATCCGCCGCGCGCGGGCGGCGAAACTCGTGCGCCGGTAAAGGCCGAAAGCGTGGGCGGCGCGTTGCAGTTTCTCTTCGATCTCCGCGCCGTCGAGCGGCGCGAACTCGCGCCCCTTCTCGCCCGTCGCCGGGTTCGCACTCGCGATTGCCATTTCAACTCCCCCTCGCCTGTCTCCGGGCTATCCGCCGCTTATCATAACGCAACTCTGCCCGCGCCCGCGCTCATCATGTATAGTTTCCCGGTTCATCAATTCAACTCATACGTATCGGGTCGTGAGACGGCATGGGCTTTACGTTACTCCAAGGGGTCGCCCTGTTCGGGTCGGCGTTCGTCGCGGGGATGATCAACTCCATCGCGGGCGGCGGCACGCTGCTCACTTTCCCGACGCTCATCTGGCTCGGCCTCGATGCCAAGGAGGCGAACGCGACGAGCACCGTCGCGCTCTGGCCGGGACTCATCGGCGGCCTGTTCGGCTTCCGCCGCGAACTCGAAAAGAGCCGCCCGCTGCTCGTCCGTCTCGGCCTCACGAGTCTCGTCGGCGGCGCGGTCGGAGCCGCGCTCCTGATTTGGACGCCGTCGCAAACCTTTGCGCGCCTCGTTCCCTTCCTCATCTTCTTCGCCACGCTTCTCTTCATGGCGCAGGAACCGATCACGCGTTGGCTGCGGCTGGAAACCGCGCCCGACGAACGGCGGAGAGGCTGGTGGACGGGCGCGATTCTCTTCCAGTTCTGCGCCGCAGTCTACGGCGGCTACTTCGGCGCGGGCAATGGCATCCTCATGCTCTCCGCGCTTGGGTTGCTCGGCATCTCCGACATTCACCGCGCCAACGGCCTTAAGAATTTCCTCGCCCTGACATTGAACAGCGCGGCCGTCGTGGCCTTCGCCTTCTCCGGCCTCGTCAATTGGCCGCAAGCCCTCGTCATGTCGGCGGGCGCGATCATGGGCGGCTACTACGGCGCGGCCATCGCCCGCAGACTCGGCCGCCGTTTTGTTCGCCGCGCCGTCATCCTCATCGGACTCACCATCGGCTGCCTCATGCTCTGGCGTCTGTCGCACTAGACACACGCCCGGCAACCGGGCTTGATTATTTGTTTGACGTTCTAGACGGCGGGGCGCAGGGAGATGACCACGGACTTGGAGGCGGGCGTGTTGCTTTTGTCGGCGACGCTGCCGATGGGAACGAGGACGTTCGTCTCAGGGAAATAGGTGGCGGCCGAGCGGCGCGGGATGCTGTAGGGCACGACGACGAAGCGGCGCGCGATGCGTTCCTCGCCTTCAAAGTGGCTGACTAAATCCACGACCGCGCCCTCCGCGAGTCCGGCCTCGCGGATGTCTTCGGGGTTGAGCAACACGACGCGCCGCTCGTTGCGGATGCCGCGATAACGATCATCGAGGCCGTAGATGGTGGTGTTGAATTGATCGTGGCTGCGGATGGTCATCATCAAAAACTGGCCGGGGGCGAGTTCGTGTCGCGGCAGCGTGTGGACGGTGAACTCGGCCTTGCCCGAAGCGGTTTGCCACTTTCGCTCGCGCGCGAGATTGGGCAGGTAGAAGCCGCCGGGAAGGCGCACGCGCTCGTTGTAGTTCTCGAAGCCGACGACGACGCGCGCGATGCGTTCGCGGATGAGATCGTAGTCGGCGGCGAGTTCCGTCCAGTTGAGGCCGTCGGCGCGCCCGCCGAGCGTTGCCTCCGCCAGCCGCGCGACGATCATCACTTCGCTCAGAAGTTCGGGCGAGGCGGGTTGTAAGTTTCCGCGCGAAGATTGCACGACGCCCATCGAGTTCTCCGCGCTGACGAACTGTTCGCCGGTCGCCTGCCGGTCGATCTCCGTGCGGCCGAGACACGGGAGAATCAACGCCTGTCGGCCTGTGATGAGGTGCGCGCGGTTGAGTTTGGTCGAGACTTGCACGGTGAGGCGCAGGCGGCCGAGGGCGGCGGCGGTGTACTCCGTGTCGGGCGTGGCCGAGAGAAAGTTGCCGCCCATCGCGAAGAACACTTTCGCGCGCCCGGCGTGCATCGCTTTGATCGCTTCCACCGTGTCTAAGCCGTGACGGCGCGGCGGCTCGAAGTTGAACTCACGGGCGAGCGCGTCGAGGAAGGCCGGGGTGGGACGTTCCCAAATGCCCATCGTGCGGTCGCCCTGCACGTTCGAGTGGCCGCGCACGGGGCAGACGCCCGCGCCCGGTTTCCCGATCTGCCCGCGCATGAGCAAGAGATTGACGATCTCCTGAATGTTCGCCACCGCGTTCTTGTGCTGCGTGAGTCCCATCGCCCAACAGAAGATCGTGCGCTCCGAGTTGATGAACGCTTGCGCGGCTTCGCGTATCTGTTCGCGCCCGATGCCGCAGCCTGCCGTGATCTCGTCCCAACTAATCTCGCCGAGCGAGGCGGCAAACTCCGCGAACCCGGTCGTGTGCGCCGCGATGAAGTCGCGTTCGAGCACGCCGCCTCCGCGCCGCGCGTCTTCTTCCAACACCTCTTTCGAGATGCCTTGCAGCAGCGCGACATCGCCGTTGATGCGAACTTGCAGGAACAAATCGGCGAGCTGCGTTCCCCGCCCGACGAGCGTGTCGTAGACCTCCTGCGGGTGTTTGAAACGCGACATGCCCGCTTCCGGCAGCGGGTTGATGTGGACGATGCGACAGCCGCGACGCTTCGCGGCTTGCAGCGTCGAGAGCATGCGCGGATGGTTCGTTCCAGGATTCTGGCCGATCACGAAGACCGCCTGCGCCTCGGCGAAATCGTCGAGCGTGACCGTGCCTTTGCCGACGCCGATTGTTGCCGACAACGCCGACCCGCTCGACTCGTGGCACATGTTGGAACAGTCGGGCAAATTGTTCGTGCCGAATCGGCGGACGAAGAGTTGATAGAGGAAGGCCGCCTCGTTGCTCGTGCGCCCCGAAGTGTAGAAGACGGCCTCGTCGGGCGAGCGTAGCGCGTTCAACTCACCGGCGATGAGCGCGAAGGCTTCGTCCCAATTGACGGGTTCGTAATGGTCGCTCCCGCTTCGCAGCCGCATCGGGTGCGTGAGTCGCCCCTGATCGTTCAGCCACATGTCGGACTGGCGCGAGAGTTCCGAGACGCTCCATTTCTCGAAAAACTCCGGCGTGATGCGTTTGGTCGTCGCCTCGTCGGCAACGTGCTTCGCGCCGTTTTCGCAAAACTCGAAATGCGTGCGCTCGCCGTCCGGCTCCGGCCAGGCGCAACCGGGGCAATCGAAGCCGCCCTTCTGATTGATGCGCGTGAGCGTCTTGAGCGTGCGCGTCGCGCCCATCTCCGCCCACGAATGTTTCAACGCGGACATGATGGCGGGCAGGCCGCCGGCCGATTCGCTCGCGTTCGACATTTCGATCCCCGTGAAATCTTCGGGCGGCTGCGCGCGGCGCGCACCGGCGGCGACGCTGACGGCATCGGCTTCCGCCTCCGCTTCATCTTGCGTGTCGTTACCGGACGCGGCTATCGCCTCGGCGCGCCGTAGCTCGCGCTCCGTCTTGATGTCCTGTTTGGCAGGCTCGTAGTGGCTGGGGTGCGCCTCGGCCTGCTGGTCGGGCGCGCCCTGCTGCTCCTGAGCGTTAATCTTTTGCTTCATCGTCTCTGGCTCAAACTGTACTCCGCGCCGCTTCGCAGACGGTAACTTAAGACTCCGCGCCGAACAGTTGCAAATTGCGCCGACGCGCGACGGCGAGTTTATCCAGAAACTCACAACGCGGCACGGTGCGCGCGCCCAACGCCGCCATGTGAGGCGTCATCACTTGAATGTCGAGCCAGTGGAGGCCGCGCTCGCGCAGCCGCTCGACGAGATGTAAGAGCGCGAGTTTCGATGCGTTCGGGCGCAGGTAGAACATGCTCTCCCCTGCAAACGCGCCGCCCGCGTCAACGCCGTACAACCCGCCGACGAGCGCATCTCCCTCCCAAGCCTCGACGCTGTGCGCGTGGCCGAGTTCGTGCAGACGGCAATAGGCGCGCAACATGTCCGGCGTGATCCAGGTGCCTTGCTCATCGGGACGTTTAACGCGGGCGCAGGCGCGAATCACCTCCGGGAAGGCGGCGTCAATCGTGAGCCGGTAGGGCGCGCGACGGCACACTTTCGCCAGGCTGCGCGGCACTTTCAAATTCCCAAACTCGATGATCGCGCGCTCCCGCGGGGAGAACCACGTAAGCGGCCAACCCTCAATCGGCCACGGGAAGATGCCGCGCGCATAAGCGCGGCGCAGATTGTCCGGGTGGAGATTGCCGCCGACGGCGACGATGTCGCCAAACGGCGCGTCTCGCGGGTCGGGGAAATCGATCAAGTTCACGTCTCGCTTGAAAAACAGGGCGGGATGCTGAATTGAGGTCTCTATCTCCGACATGGTGCGAGTGTGAAAACGGGCAATCCTTAATTTCTCTCTTGAGACTTCAAGCGCGCGGGAAGCGGAGCGCGAGTTCGTCGTCCGCGACAGTGACGCCCACTTCGCCGCCCTCCGCGAGCGATGCGCCGAACAGCAACTCCTCCGCGAGCGGCTCTTTGATCTTCTTCTGGATCAGGCGATTCATCGGCCGCGCGCCGAAGAGGCGGTCGAAGCCGCGCGCGGCCAACCACGCCCGCGCCGCCTCGTCGAGCACGACCCGCACGTTTCGCTCCGCGAGTTGCGCGTTCAACTCCTTGACGAACTTGTCCACCACCCGTTCGATGACTGCGAAACTGAGCGGCGCGAAGGCGATCCAGGCGTCGAGCCGGTTGCGAAACTCCGGGCTGAAGGTGCGTTCAATCGCGCCGCGCCCCTGTCCCTTGCCCGACGTGTTCGACTGGAAGCCGATGCCGCCCGCGCTCAACTCCTGCGCGCCCGCGTTCGTCGTCATGATGAGAATGACGTTGCGGAAGTCGGCCTTCTTGCCGTTGTTGTCGGTGAGCGTGGCGTGATCCATCACTTGCAAGAGGATGTTGAAGAGGTTCGGGTGCGCCTTCTCGATCTCGTCGAGGACGAGCACGGCGTAGGGCGTCTTATTGATCGCATCGGTGAGCAGGCCGCCCTGATCGAAGCCCACGTAGCCGGGCGGCGCGCCGATGAGCCGCGAGACCGTGTGCGCCTCGGCATACTCGCTCATGTCGAAGCGGATGAACTCGATGCCGAGAGCCACGGCGAGTTGCTTGGCGAGTTCCGTCTTGCCGACGCCCGTGGGGCCGGAGAAGAGAAACGAGCCGACGGGTTTTTCGGGATTGCCGAGACCGGAGCGCGAGAGCTTGATCGCGTTCGTGACGCCCTCGATGGCCTGATCCTGCCCATAGATCACCGCCTGCAACTCGCCCTTCAGATCGCGCAGCCGATCACGCTCGGAACCGGCCACCGTCTTCGGCGGAATCTTCGCCATGCGCGAGAGCACGAGTTCGATCTCGGCCGTGCCCACCGTCTCCGGCCGCTCCTCCTTCGGCAGCAGTTTCATGGCCGCGCCCGCTTCGTCGATCACGTCGATGGCCTTGTCGGGCAGCAGGCGGTCGTGCAGGTATTTGGCAGCGAGTTCGGCGGCGAGTTGGATGGCTTCCGGCGAATAGGCGACGCCGTGATGCTGCTCGTAGTAGCTCTTGAGACCGTTGAGAATTTCGACCGTCTCGCTTAGGCTCGGCTCGCCGATCTCGATCTTCTGGAAGCGACGCGCGAGCGCGCGGTCGCGTTCAAACGCGCTTTTGTATTCGGCGTAGGTGGTTGAGCCGATGCAGCGCAGTTGGCCGGAGGCGAGCGCGGGCTTGATGATGTTGGAGGCGTCCATCGAGCCGCCCGACACCGCGCCCGCGCCGACGATGGTGTGTATCTCGTCTATGAACAGGATCGCGCCGGGGATTTTCTGGAGCGCGTTGATGACGCCCTTGAAACGCTGCTCGAACTCGCCGCGGTATTTCGTGCCCGCCAGCACCGCGCCCATGTCGAGCGCGTAAACCACGGCATCGCGCAAAACTTCGGGCACGTCTCCCTGTTGAATCTTGAGCGCGAGTCCTTCGGCGATGGCCGTTTTGCCGACGCCGGGTTCGCCGACGTAAATCGGGTTGTTTTTGCGTCTCCGGCCGAGGATTTGAATCGTGCGCAACACTTCCACATGACGCCCGATGAGCGGGTCGATGTGGCCTTCGCGCGCACGTTCGTTGAGATTGGCGGTGAAGGCGGCGAGCGGGTCGCGCGCCTCCTGCCGGGATGCATCGGCATCCGTCTCGGCGTCGAAGTCGCCCCCGGCGGGTTCGTTCGCGCGGGAGTGTTTGGAGATGCCGTGGGCGATGAAGTTCAGCACGTCGAGCCGCGTCACGCCTTGTTGCCGCAGCAGGTAGACGGCGTAGGAGCGTTCGGCCTGAAAGAGCGCGGCGAGGATGTTGCCGCCGTCGATCTCTTTCTGGCCGCTGCCCTGCGCCTGAAGCATCGCGTATTGCAGGATGCGCGTGAACATCTCGGTCTGTTCGGGCACGTGCGTGGTGTTCGCGGCGAGCGGCTCGACGCGCTCGTCGAAGAACTTTTCGAGGTCGCGGCGCAGCGCGTCCGTGTCGCCGCCGCAGTTACGGATGACGTTGCCGGCCGTGCGGTCGGAGAGCAGGGCGAGGAGCAGGTGTTCGAGCGTCACGTATTCGTGCCGACGCTCGATAGCCTCCGCGACGGCCGCGCTCAAAGTTGCTTGTAATTCTCTGGTAATCATAAAAGCAGAGGTCAGAGGCCAGAGGTCGGAGGTTCGGCGGAATCAGTTTATCATTTCAACCGACCCCCGACCTTTAGCCGGTTGTTTCCTCGACGGTGCAGAGCAAGGGGAACTCGTTTGCGCGCGCCAACTCCGCCACCTTCGCCACCTTCATCTCGGCGATCTCGTAGGTGTACACGCCCGCCACGCCGGTGCCTTCCAGATGCACCTGAAGCATGACGCGGACGGCCTCGGTTTCGGATCGCTGGAAGACATTTTGCAACACGTAGACGACAAACTCCATCGTCGTGAAGTCGTCGTTATGAAGCAGCACCTGGTAGAGCGGCGGCTTCTTCAGCCGCGTCTCGTCCTCGGTGACGACCGCTTCGTCCGTGTCTGAATCGTATCTTGACATAACCGCCGTCTCGCGCGCGCTCGTTATCGGCAACCGCGTGTAGACAGGATACCAACATCACACGCCGGACGGTAGCGCGCGAGAAAAAGGCAAGCCCACGCATACGCCGGAGCGTCGGGCGGGCTTACCTTTTTTTTTGGGAGAACGAAACTGCCGGGGATTTAATGTCGAGTGAATTACTCGCTGTGCTGGACGGGGTTGATACCTTTGCCGGTCTGAGTCGTCGCGGTGCGTTCACTATGTTGGACAGGGTTGATGCCCTTACTCGCCGTCGAAGCAGACGACGAAAGTGCGATTACCAGCGCGGCCAATGTAACTATTACGGACATATGTTTTCCTTTCAGGTTGAGGACGTGAGGCTAATTGAAGCATTAGCGCGGCAAAATTTAGCGGGGGCTAGATATAGAGGACGGTGGTGCGTGTCAATAGTTATCCGGCGACATGTCCCGATAGAACTCGATACAGACGGCGAGAGGGTTAGACGAACCCGCTTGCCTCACTTTCGATTGTTTCCGCGATGCCCTTCGAGCGCGTTCAGGATCAGGCGCATGAGCCGTCGCACGCTTTTGGCCTCGGCGGGCGGCGCGTAATCGCCGCGCACGTGCAACTCCAGACCCGGCTCGATCTCGACGCGCGCCCAAGTGGCCTGACCCGCCGGAGCGGACTGTTTCGCGGCCGGTAAATTCGGGGCGGGTCTCGCCATGCCGTTTGCGGGAGTGTCTGTGTTTCGGCTTCGGGGAGATGAGGCGGCGGGCGAGGTTGATCTGGTCAGTAACTTTTCGAGATAACTGTGGGCTTCCTGTTTTGCGCCCGCTTTCGCGTCGAGGCCGAGCAGACGTTCCAGTTCGCGTTCCGTGCGGCCGTCAACCAGTTCTTTGATCTTGCGGATGGGTAAATGCTCGGATTGGAGTTTCTTGACGACGAGGAGTTGAAGCAGTTGGAGGTAGCCGTAGACGGAGGCCGCGCCCTGCTTTTCGGCGGCGGGCGAGAGCAGACCTTCGGCGAGGTAATAACGAAGCGTCCGCTCGTCGGGCATTTCGCTGACCGTGCCGCGAGCCTGCGTCGTGCCGATCTCGGCCAGCAGCACGGCCGCTTGCTTCGCCAGTTCGACGACGCCGATATATTTCCGTCCGCGTATCGTTTCCAATTGTCCGCTCATGGCCGGAAACAATAAGCCAACCGGCGACGCTTCGCAACAACGCCGACGTTGACCGGCCGTCCTTGAAATTCGGCGGCGCAACTTCTTCGCGCTGGTTTATGATGGGCGTGGTTTTCGGCGGGTACATTAGTTTTCGGGAGGTGAGATGTTGAGCGGGCGGGGCAAATACATACGCGCCTCCGAGGTGGCCGAGTATGTCTACTGCGCGCGGGCGTGGCGGCTGCGCGCGGACGGGCACGAACCGGCCTCAGGCCACAGGCGGCGCGCGGAGGGCGAGACGTGGCATCTGGCGCACGGCCGGGAAGTGGCGCGGGCGCGCCGGATGCGCCTCGTAGCGAAGCTCGCCTTCCTCTGCGCGCTCCTCGCCGGCCTCTTACTTTTAGGGCTGCGATGGCGATAAGTCTTCTGACCCTGACTTTCATCCTGCTGCTGCTCACGGCTGCCGGGGCATGGTTCGCGGCGCGTCGCGGCGCGCGGCGCGCCGATTTGCCGGAGGGTCGAATCATCTACAGCGACACGGGCGCCCCCGTCGGTCGCATCGCGCCCGTGACGTTCGGCGAGCGCGGCGTGCCTCAAGAGAAGCCGCTGCTTTCGCACCGTCACGGGCTGGTCGGGCGGCCGGATTACCTGGTGCGGACGGACGAGGGCATCGTCCCCGTCGAGGCCAAGTCAACGTCGTGCCCGGCGAACGGCGTGCCTTACGAGTCGCACCTGATGCAACTCGCTTCCTATTGTTTGCTGGTGGAAGAGACGACGGGCGCGGCCGTCCCGTTCGGCGTGATCCGCTATCGCGACCGGCAGCTACGCGTGGATTACACGGACGAGTTGCGCGCGGCGTTGCTCGCGCTGCTCGCCGAGATACGCGACTCGCGGAAAGCGGCGGCCGTGCATCGCAGCCATGAAGAGACGCCGCGCTGCGCCGCGTGCAGCTATCGCGCGATCTGCGTCGAGTCGCTGGCGGATTGAAAACGGAGAGAGAGAAAGTCGGCTAATCGGCCAGCGAGGCGTCGAGCAGATCGTGGCGCGTGATGATGCCGGAAATCCGCCCGTACTCTTCGACCAAAATCGCCGGACTCTTCTGCAAGTGGCGCGACACTTTGCTCGCGCTCTCGTCAACATCGACGATGGGGAAACTCGCCCCCATCACTTCGCTCACCGGCGCGTTCAGCAACTCGCGGCTGCCCAGCACTTTCGCCAGCATCCGGTTCTCCCGGAGCGACCCGACGGACTTCCCTTCTTCGATCACGGGCACGCAGGAGAGGCCGAGTTCGTCCATCTTCGCCAGCACGTCGGCCACGCGTTCCGTCGGCGCGACCGAGACGAGAGTTTTCGGCGATTGCTGCCCCTTCGTCCCGCTGATGAGTCCGGCCGTGATCTTCTGCGGCTCGATAAGTCGCTTCTCTTTCATCCACTCGTCCGAGTGATGTTTGGTCAGGTAGTGCTCGCCCGTGTCGCAGACGATGAAGACGACGACGCCTGACTCGTCTAACCCGCGCGCGACTTTAAGCGCGGCGGCGAGATTCGTGCCCGTCGAACCGCCGCAGAAGATTCCTTCCACGCGACCGAGTTGGCGCGAGAGTTCGAACGACTCGCGATCCGTGACGTTGATGATCTCGTCCACATACTTGAGGTGGACGTTTTCGGGAATGATCTCTTGCCCGATGCCTTCGACGAGATAGGGCGTCGCTTGAGTCAGTTGCCCCGTTTCCATGTAGGTCTTGAAGACCGAGCCGTAAGGGTCTGCGCCGATGATTTTAATATCGGGACTTTTCTCCTTGAGGAAACGCCCCGTGCCGGAGATCGAGCCGCCCGTGCCGAGACCGGAGACGAAGTGCGTGATCTTGCCTTCGGTCTGCCGCCAAATTTCAGGCCCCGTCGTGCGGTAGTGCGATTCGGGGTTCGCGGGGTGCGCGTACTGATTGGGATAGTAGGAGTTCGGCGTCTCCTCGGCGATGCGCCGGGCGGTCACGACGTAGTGGTCGGGCGTGCCGGGCTTGGCCGCTGATGGCACGACCACCACGTCCGCGCCGAGCGCCTTCAAGTAGCGCACCTTCTCGACCGAAGCCTTATCCGTCATCACGAACGTGCAGCGATAACCTTTGACGGCCGCCGCGAGCGCGAGGCCGATGCCCGTGTTGCCGGAGGTGGCTTCGACGATGGTGCCGCCGGGCTTGAGTTTTCCCTCGCGCTCCGCCGCCTCGATCATCGAGATGCCGATGCGGTCTTTGACGGAATAACCGGGATTCAAATTCTCCATCTTGGCGAGCACCGTCGCCTTGATGCCGTGCGTCAGGCGATTGAGCCGGACGAGCGGCGTGTTGCCGATGAGGCCGAGGATGTTTTCGTGGAAGTCCATAAACTCTCTCTTGCTGCCCTGTTGAAACCGACCGTGGGTTTTGCGCCGCGAGATAAATCTAACGCAGCTATAAAAACTTTTCTCGCCCGCTTTGTCAAAGTTGGCGCGCGTGCGACGACGCGGCTGCGACTTCGGCATCGCACATTTAGTTCAAATTAGAAGCCGTTTGAAACGTAAACTCGCTGTTGTCCCGGAGGGACATTTGATCATAGACCGGCCATTCATGGCCGGGGATAGTTAAAGGCTCTTTTAACCGGAGTCACGGCAGGGACGATTGAATGTTCATTACTATTCAATCTCCCTGCCGTGACGTTTCAGTCGGCTTTCCGGTGTTTCATCCGTGAAATATTGTTGCACTCGCGCCCGAAACGTGTTACAGTGCCGCCGTTTTCGAGGAAAACGCTCCAGTGCTGCTTGAAGTTTTCGATGGGCACTCCCGAGCGCGTCGCAAAAGATTTGGCGGGCGAACACGCGAAAGTTCCGTCACCGAAAAAATGAAACACCGTTAAGGAGCATGTAGTGATGAGCAACACAAGGAAACCGAAAGTTAATCCGCTGAGCCGGCGTCCGCGCCAACAGCGTCTAGTGATGGCGGTGCGCGGCGGGGCGGGCGTCGGCAAGAGCCATTTCGTGCGCAGCATGGCCGAGGCGAATTTGGGTCGCCTCTGTATCTTCGACGTGGAGCGCAAATCGCGCCTGCTCAAAGGCAACGGCACGATCTTCGACGGCCTCGAAATCGAACACCCCGACGAACTGCCGGAGTTCATCGACTGGGCGCTTTCCGGCGAAGGGCAGGAGCAGAACTACGGCTGCTTCGCGCTCGATTCGTGGGCGAGCTATTTCAGCGCGAAGCACAGCGAGATGGTGGCGGCCGTGCGCGAACGCACGAACGACCCGCTGGCGCAGCCCTCGGCGGAAGAACTCGCCGCCGACCAGATGATCTTGCAGGGCGTCCTGCGCCGCCTGTGCATCGAGAGCGGCAAGTCGGTCGTGATCGTGGATCAGATTCCGGCGAAGGGTAAAGAGGCGAAGGAAGACAACGAGGTCGGGCGCGTGTTGCCGATGACGGCGAGCGGTTTGGAATACTTCGTTGACATCATGGTCGAGGTGTCGCTGCAAGAGCGCGACGGCGAGGTCGTGCGCGTCTTCCAGATCGTTAAAAGCAACAGCCCGGCCTTCGAGGTCGGCTTCGAATTGACGGGCGCGGTCACATTCTCGGATTTCATCAACCACATGAAGCGCGAGACGGGCGACGACCTGCCGATGGAGACGCCGCGCGCCCAGAGCGTGCCGGAAACGCTCGAAGAGAAGCCTTCGCCCCTCTCGCTCGTGCCGCAGGCGTTGACGATTCAGGAGTTGATCGCGAAGGCCGAGGAACACGGCTTCAAAGTGGCCGACATCGTGACCGGCGCGAAGCTCTACCACAACCAGACCAACATCTATCGCCTCACGCCCGAACAGATCACAGACCTCGACCGCCGCATCAGCGCGCGCATCGAAAAGACCAACGCCGCCCGCGATGACAAGGCGGGCGCGGCGAAAACGGGCGCGACCGGCAACGAAGCGAACGTCAGGCCGGCCACGACGCGCAACATCAAACGCGCGTAGTTTAGCGACTCACGGAATTGTGGAGGGGCGGCGGTTTCACCCCGCGCCCGCGTGCTTAACCAAAGACGCGGGCGCGGGATGAAACCGCCGCCCCTTCGGATTTTTGGCGCGGCCTCGTTGAATTGTTAAGGTTACCAGCCGCGCTGAATCTGCCAGCGGTCAACGATGCGTCCCGCTTCCAGCACGTTGTAATGAGGATGCTGCGCGGCGGTGAGGCATGAATGGTTGGTGAGGATGCGCAGGCGCGCGCCGACTTTTAGTTGGTCGAAGGGCGCATCGTCGTGTGCTTCGATCATGCCGTGCTCCTGCGAGAGCGAGGCGACCCGCAGGCCGAGATCGCGTCCTTCCAAATCTTGGACGCGCCCGTAGCCGCAGGTCGGGTCAACGTCCGCCGCGCCGCGGTCTTTCGAGAGCGCGATAGCCCCGGCGTCGATCACCACCTTGCGCCGCGTCGTATCTCGATGGACGACCGACGCCAGCACGGTGAGCGCGCAATCCTCAAAGCTGCAACTGCCGAGCGTCGCCTGAAAAGCGTCGAAGAAGATGTAGTTTCCCGGCCGGGCTTCGTCGATACCCGCGAGGTGTTCGACGGTGGAAATGGTCGGCGTCGAACCGATGCTGACGACGGGCACGGGAATGTCGGCCGCGCGCATCGCGGCGGCCAACTCCACCATCAAATCGCGCTCGTGCCGCGCCAGGGCGCGCAACTCTTCGAGGCTGCGGCTGTGGTAAGAATGTCCCGCGTGCGTGAGGATGCCGGCGAAGCGGAGGTGCGACGCGTCGATGATCCGGCGCGGAATCTCGAAGGCTTCGGGCGTTCCCGGTTCGACGCCGCAGCGGTGATAGCCGCAATCAACTTTTAAAAACAGGTCGAGTTCGACGTTCGCGGCGCGCGCGGCGGCGTTGAGTTGGGCGGGTATTCCGGCGTCATCCGTGAGCAGCGCGAGACGCTCGCAAACTCCGGCGAGAGAGATGGCTTCGGCAAACTTACCCGGTTCGATGGGCACGGCGTAAGTGATGTCGGTGAAGCCGCGCGCGGCGAACCAGCGCGCCTCGGCCAGCGTCGAGACGGTGAGCGCGGGCGAGCGCGCGGAGGTTTGCAGCCGCGCCACCTCCACGCACTTGTGCGTCTTGACGTGCGGGCGCAGGCGCGCCCCCATCCCCTCGACGCGCGCCTGCATGCGTTGCGCGTTTCGCCGCATGCGCGCCGCGTCGAGCACGAGCGCGGGCGTGGGCAGTTCTGATAAATTCATACGCGCGGGATGTTGCCGCAAAAGTTATCGCAAGGGCAAATGAAATCCGTTCGACTTCACGCGCGCGAGGCTTTTTTTTCTTCGTCCTGATCCTTCGACGACCAACATGACTTCCCGGCTCTGGTACATGAACG
>DASQNL010000055.1:0-3311 GCA_035644995.1 Pyrinomonadaceae bacterium
CGCATCAGCGTGGCCTCGTCGAGCACGCCGCTTGCGCCGAGTCCCGCGCGCTTCTGCCAGCGCGCGAGATGCGCGGCGAAGCCTTCGCTCGCGGGGTCTGCGTCCGTGCCGATCAGGCGTTGGATGAGCGGGACGTAGATCGCCCACCCGCGCTGCGGCTTGCCGCCGAACGTCCAGCGCAGGCCGTCTTTGAGCGCGCGGTTTTGCTCCCCGGCGGGCGAGGCCAAGGCCGGCGCGCCCGCCGCCGTCTCGGCCGTCTCGACGGCTTCCGCGAGACGCGCCTCGTTCCCGGTTGATGAGACGAGCGAGGCGGATAAGGGCTGCGTGCGCGTGCCCGCTTCCGGCCGTTCGCGGCTCAACGTCGCGTCGCCGCCGCCCGGTTGGAGCGGGACGATAGACGCAACCGAGGCCAGCGTGGCGAGCGACACGACGGAGATCAGAAGAAGTTTTCTCTTGTCGAAAGTCATAAGGCGGCAATCAATTCCGGCGGGGAAAGGAAAGGCGTCGGTCGCGGCCTCGTCCGTAAAGTGAGATTCAGTTTTAGGGAATAGCGTTTGTCGCGCGCGCGAACATAATCGCTCCGGCAGGGGAGAGGTGATTTTAGTCGGCCGCGCTCAATCCGCCAACCCGGAGGCGTCGTCGGCGGCGTCGGCGGGGAAGACGCGCGGCATCGAGGCCAGTTTGTGCAGGTTGAGGATGCGCGCGACGAAGGCGGTGCGCGCGTAGAAGGCGCGTGAGACGCTGCCGTGGCCGCGCCCCTTCGTGCGCGCCTGAATCAAACGCCCAAGGTCGCCCGTGAGCGCGGCGAAGCCCCGTTCGCGAATCGTCGCGCGGATCAGTTCGTAGTCTGCTTTGACCGTGGGGAAGATGGCCGGGTCGTCGAGATCGAATTTCGCGGCCGTATGCAGGACGGAGCGCGCGTCCTCCTCCGTCTCGAAGATGCGGCCGACGACGACGAGCCGCCGCAACTTGTCGTAGAGGTGGCTGTCCTCGAAACGATTCGAGACGACTTCGGTCGGCTCAAGCATCGTGATCGCCATCGTCTCTTTTACGCGGAGCGCGCCGCCCGCGCGCCTGAGCGAGACGAGTTTCAAATCCCACTCGCCGAAGTCGGGGGCTTGCCGCGAGTTCGGCGCGAGGCCGAGGTAGCGTTCGAGCGTGTGCCCCGCCCAGCCCTTATTCTTGCGTCCCGCTTTCCAGACCGTCACGCCGAGTTCGTCCGCGAGCGCGCGCAGGTCGCGCCCCGCGAGCAGGTTGATGCGCCGCACGGCCTCGTCGCGCGCGAGCACGGGGCGCGCGGAGAGCGCGGGCGGCGCGGTGCAGCGCGGTTCCTGAAAATTAAACGCCGCGCGGAGGATGGCTTGCCAAAACGGTGAGTTCATCGGTGATGCGCCGTGAGGCGATGCGCAAGTAGGTTTCGTCAACGTCGAAGCCGGTGAAGCGGCGACGCGTGCGCGCCGCGACGACGCCGGTCGTGCCGCTCCCGCAAAAAGGATCGAGCACGCTATCGCCTTCGTCGGATGAGGCGCAGAGGATGCGTTCGAGCAACGCTTCCGGCTTCTGCGTCGGGTGCTTGCCGTAACGCTTCTCGCGCGCCGGGGGCGGCATGATCGGCCAGAGCGATTGCATCTGCTTCCCGCCGTTGGCGCGTTTCATCTCCTGATAGTTGAAGCGGTGACGCGCGCTCGCGTCGCGCTTGGCCCAGAGGATCGTCTCGGTGGCGTGTGTGAAATAACGGCACGCGAGATTCGGCGGCGGGTTCACCTTGTACCACGCGATGTCGTTCAGGATTTTATAACCGAGCGTTTGCAGCGCGAAGCCGACGCTGTAGATGTTATGCGCCGTGCCCGTCACCCAGATCGTGCCGTCGGGCTTCAAGACGCGCCGGCACTCGCCGAGCCACGCCAGGTTGAAAGCCTGAATCTCCTCGACCGCCGGGGCTTTGTCCCACGCGCCCTTGTTCACGCTCGCGCGCCGCCCGGACTGACACGTCACCCCGTTGTTCGACAAAAAATAAGGCGGGTCGGCGAAGATCAAATCGAACGACTCGTCGGCGGCCGCGCGCAACAACTCCAGCGCGTCGCCTTGCACGAGACGCAGTTCGCGCCGCTTATCCACGAAGAAAGACTTGCGGCGCGCACGCCGCGCGGAGAGCTTAGGCCGCACGCCGCCGCTGAAATCGTTCTCATTCAACATCGTGAGGGTTTGTCTCCTTATGGTCTTTTCCGGCATCGGGTGGTGTGGCGTCGCGGGCGCGCGCTGCCCGCCGGGATTACACAACAGTCATACATAAAATACAATCCCGGCGCGCGTCCGGCTTGACCATCGTGCGAGAGATTGGGCAAGATTGCGCGAGTCGGCTCCCCGCAAACCGTGTTCCTGCGAATAACCTTTCGAGGCGTGTTTCCGAATGATTAAGCTGAGATTGCTACGTGCGTTGTGCGTGTCGGCGTTGTGTGTGATGGGCGGCGGCGCGGCGGCGGTGTGCCGGGCGCAGGGGTTGGAGCGTGAGTTGGAGGCGGCGGCGGGCGCGGGCGTGCTGGTGTCGGTGAAGAACCTGAGCGGGCGCGTGACGGTGGTGGCGGCCGGGGAGGGCGAGGAGTTGAGACGCGTGTCGCTCAAGGCGGAGTCGCCGGGGGCGGCGGTGCGCGAGGCGGACGTGCGGACGCTCTCGGAGGGCGGGCGCGTGGAGGTCGAAGTGAGGGAAGGGCGCGGGGAGCGCGACCGCGTTGATCTGTTTTTGCGCGTGCCGCGCCGCGCACGCGTGCGGGTCGAGACGCGCGCCGGGGCGGTTGACGTGTCGGGGTCTCTGAGCGAGGTGGAGGCGACGACCGACACGGGCACGATCAGAGCCGACGTGCCGCTCGATTCTCTGCGCTACAGTTTTCGCTGGACGGCGAGCCGCCCGCGTTTTTATAGCGAGACGGAGTTGGGGCGCGTGCAGGAGAAGCGCGGCGGGCGGTTCGAGGTGTCGGGTCGCTTCGGCGACAAGAAGGCGAAGGCCGACGAGCGCGTGAAGTTGGATTTCGAGACGGAGCGCGGCGTGATTCTCTTCGGCGTCGACCCGGCGAGCGTGCCCGCGGACTTGCGCGAGCGGCAGTTGACGGAGGCGGCGCGCGCCATCATCAGGAGCGGCAATCAGGATTTGATCGAAGCCATCCGCAAGATCACGCCGCGCTTCGTGGGTGAGTACGCGCGCACGCTCCCGCCGCCGCGCGGCGGCGCGCCGGTGCTCACCGTCGCCGCGCGGGGCGAGCGCGCCGCCGCGACGGGCGAGGTCGCGCCGCAGGTGATGCGCGTGACGGCGAACG
>DASQNL010000056.1:0-19969 GCA_035644995.1 Pyrinomonadaceae bacterium
GCCTCTTCAAGATTCGTGCGGCAGCGAGAGGCGGGAGATTTCGCGTGCGCGTCCGGTTTCGTCGTCAACGTCTATAACGACGGCGCAGATGCGGACGTTTCCCGCCGAGTGCTCGGCGCGCCGGTGCGTGACGGAGGTGAAACGCGCGATCACGTCGTCTTTGTCCATGCCGATGACGCCCGCGTAGCTGCCCGTCATGCCGATGTCGGAGAGGAAGGCCGTCCCTCCGGGCAGGATGCGCTCGTCGGCCGTCTGGACGTGCGTGTGCGTGCCGACGACGGCCGAGACGCGCCCGTCCAGAAACCACCCCATCGCACTCTTCTCCGAAGTCGCCTCGGCGTGCATGTCAACGAGACGCACGCGCACCTCCGGCGGGATTGAATCGACCAACTCGTTCGCCACGCGAAACGGGTCGTCGGACGTGCCCATGAAGACGCGCCCGATGAAGTTGAGGACGGCGACGCCGACGCCGCGCACCTCGCCGATCCAAAGTCCCGCGCCCGGCGTGCCCGGCGGGTAGTTGGCGGGGCGCAGCAGTCGCCCGTTGCGTTCGATGTAGGGGATCACGTCGCGCTTGTCGAAGATGTGATTGCCGGAGGTCATCACGTCGATGCCGGACGCGAAGAGTTGATCGGCGAGCGTGGGGGTGATGGAGAAACCGCCCGCGACGTTTTCGGCGTTCATCACGGCGAGGTCGATGCGGTGCTGTTCGCGCAAGTCTTGAATGCGCTCCAGGATCGCCACGCGCCCCGGCTTCGCCACCACGTCGCCGATCATCAGCACTCTCATCCGCACACCCCTAAAACAAAGTGACAAGCGACAGGTGACAAGTCAGAAAAGCAAGCCGCTTCAACTTGTCACCTGTCGCTTGTCACTTGTCACTTAAAAAGGATGGCAGAGGGACATCCGCGAAGCCGCTCCGAAGCCGTAATTGAACCTGCACTCAACAGGTGGGTGTCCTTTTGTGAGCCGCGGCCTTTGGCAGTTCCTTAACGATGAAGGAATGCACTGGCTATCAAAGCGGCGTCGGACTCCCTTATCAACGGCATTGGCTCAACATGGGAAATCGGTGACGAACCACGCAGAATAAATTCCCTCAGCCGAACCGGATACTAGCATAAATCTCCGGCCGGATTGTCAATTTTCAACGCTTAAAAACAGGCTCTCGAAACTTGACAACCGGCGTCCGGTTTTTCTCGAATTTCAGGTGAAGGAGATATTGCTCTGGTTGGCGGTTTGCTGTTCGGCGACGGTGCGCGCCTTGAGCAAGCGGTCGAGGAGGTCGGCGCATTCGCCGCTGCGGGCGGCCAGTTGCGAGTCGGCCTGTTCGTGGAGACGTTTGAGGCGATGGAGTTCGTCGGCGATGTGGAGCGCGGCTAAGATAGCCACTTTGAGCGAATCGACCGTGAGCGTGCCCGAAGAGATTTCGCGCATGCGGCGGTCGACAAACTCGGCGAGTTGGGTGACGTATTCGCTGTCGCCGTCGGAGCGGATGTTGTAAATCTGGTTATAGATTTCCACGCGGATGGTGGGCGTGCCGGTGGAATCGCCGGGGCTTTTGATGGCGCTCATAGCTTACCTGATTCTCCGCCGGTCATTTCCTGACGGCTTCCGCCATCTCCGGGTCGAGCACGGCGACGGCATCGAGCATCGCTTCGACCTTCATGCGGATCATGTCGCGCTCGGACAGAAGACGCTCGACTTGCGATTCGAGCCGTTCCTTCTCGTCGAGCAGGCTGCCCAGCTCGCGCCGCGTGGCGGCGACATCGCGTTCCAATGCTTCCTTCTCCTGACGCAAGGTCTTCGTCAGTTCGATGGTGCGGTAAATCTTATCTTCTAGGTGTGAAAATTTCTCCAGTCCGGTTAATCCGACCATCGCCTCTCCTTCACCACAAAACGACCGACTCAACATTGCCGACCGATTATGCGACTTCGCGACTCCGAGCGCAAGAGGGAAAGAGCAGAGGCTAGAGGTGAGAGGTCAGAGGTCGGTGAAAAGCCAAAAACTCATTTCTACTAACCGCTAACCTCCGCCTTCCGACCTCTGTTTCACCGCTTCAACTGCGCGCCGAATTTCTCTCCCAGAGCGTTGACGATGCGGCCATGCGCCTCGT
Source organism: Pyrinomonadaceae bacterium (assembly GCA_035644995.1). Classification (GTDB taxonomy): domain Bacteria; phylum Acidobacteriota; class Blastocatellia; order Pyrinomonadales; family Pyrinomonadaceae; genus JAIVJZ01. Next base: position 2,115 of record DASQNL010000056.1, read on the forward strand.
CAACCTCCTCGTCGCGCAGCGTTCGATCATCGGCGCGGTATTCGATTCTGAGCGTCACCGAACGCTGCCCTTCGGGCACGCCCTCGCCCTCGTAGACGTAGACGAGCATAACGCGGCGCACCTGTTCGAGATTCAACTCAAGCACGGCGCGCCGCATCTCCGCGAAGGTCACGCTCCGCGAGGCGACGAGCGACGCGTCGCGCATGACGGAGGGGAAACGCGCGAGCGGCGCGTAGCGCACGCCCGTCTCGCCCGCCGCGAGCAGACCGGCGAAATCAACTTCCGCGACGTAGACCGGCTGCTTGAATTTATAGACGGCGGCCACGTCGTCGGCCAGCCTGCCGAGCGTGCCGACGGCGCGGCCTTCGATGAGCAGGTGCGCCGCCTGCCCTTCACGGAGATGCCTCACACCGGCGGCGGCAAACTCCGGCGAGGCGACGTTCATCGCGGCGAGCGCGGCTTCGAGCGCGCCTTTCAGATCGTAGAAATCGAGTTCGCGCGCCGCGCCCACGTGCCCTTCTTCGGTGGCGACGCCCGTGGCGACGAGCGCGCAGGCTTCGATCTCGTGCGGCTGGCCGCCCGCTTCCGGCGCGGAGGCGAACACGCGTCCCATCTCGAAGAGGCGCACGTCGCGCGTGCCGTGATTGAAGTTGTGCCGCACGGACGCGAGCAGACCGGCGAGCAGCGTCGGCCGCATGCGCGCCGCGCCTTCGATGATCGGATTGTTCAACGTCACGAATCGCGTCGGCTCGACGGCGCGCCGGATGAGGCCGGGCAACATCTCGAATTGTTCATCGTGCGCCGTGTCGATGAAGCTGAAAGTCAAAGCCTCGTCGAACCCGCAGGCGTTCAGGGCGCGCCGCGCGTCGCGCCTGCGCCCTTCGTGCGCGCGGTATTCGCCCGCGACGTTGGCGGCCGGCAGCGTGTCCGAAACTTTGTCGTAACCGAAATGACGCCCCACCTCTTCGACCAAGTCCTCTTCGATGCGGATGTCCGTGCGCCACGACGGGCTGACGAACTCGGCTGCGACCCCGGACGGCGCGCCCGCACTTTGCGCGCTCGCCTCGCCGGCCGGGCGCGCCCCGCCGTTTGCGCCCGCAAGCTCGATGCCGAGCGCGCCGAGAATGCGGAGCGAATCCTCCGAAGGCACTTCGATGCCCGTCAATTCCTTGACGCGCGCGAAGCGCAGGCGGACGATGGGCGGCGCGGGCGGCTGCGGGTAAAAGTCTATCGTGTCGGTCGTCGCCGTGCCGCCCGCCAGTTCCGTGATGAGCGCGGCGGCTCGCGCCTGAGCGCGCAACTGTCCCTCGTAGTCAACACCGCGCTCGAAGCGATCCGACGCTTCGGTCTGCAAGCCCAGAGCGCGCGAGGTGCGCCTGACGGACGCGGGCGCGAAGTGCGCCGCCTCGATCAACACGTCCACCGTCGTGTCCGAGATTTCGGTCTCCGCGCCGCCCATCACGCCCGCGACCGCGACGGCGCGCGCGGCGTCGGCGATAACCAGCATCTCGGCGTCGAGTTCGCGTTCCACTCCGTCGAGCGTTGTGAGGCGTTCTCCCGCGCGCGCGCGCCGGACGACGAGGCGACGCTCGTTCAACTTCTCCAGGTCGAAGGCGTGGAGCGGCTGCCCCAGTTCGAGCATCACATAGTTGGTGATGTCCGCGACGTTGTTGATCGAACGCTGCCCGACGGCCTGCAAGCGTGCGACGAGCCAGGCGGGCGACGGCGCGATGCGCACTCCCCGCACGACGCGCGCCGTGAAGCGCGGGCACAGGTCTGCGGCCTGCACCTCGACGGACGCGTAACTTTCCGCCAGCCCCTCCTCGCGCGCCGCGCGCATCTCAGGCCAACGCACCGCGCCGCCCGTGAGCGTGCACACCTCACGCGCGACGCCCAGATGCGAGAGCAGATCGGGACGGTTCGACAGCACGGCGATCTCCAACACGAAATCGTCGCCCGCCTCGTGCACGGCTTCGACCTCCAGCCCCGCCATCGTCAGACGCTCGCGCAATTCGCCCGCCGTTAGCCCGACGCCCGTCAATTCGCGTAGCCAGTTGTAGCTGATGTTCATGGTATGCCGTTTATCCGTCGCTCGCGGCCGGGCGGCCGGTTCGCGTTCATCGTTTGTCGCCCGACGCCCGCGGCCTGCGAGTCGAAGGCTTCGGAGACGACGGACAAATTCACTTGATCCTGTATCCGAAATTCTTTTCGTTGTTGAAAATCCAACCGACGACCGCGCCGATCTGTATCTGTTCGGAGAGGTAGGCTTCGCGGGTAAACGCCGCCGAACCGCGCTCGCGGATGCGTTCCGTTTCGTGTCTCATGGTCGAGAATCGCTGTCGCCACAGTTCCATATTCTCCGGGCGCAAATCCACCCAACCCTTGCCCGCCCACATCCGCACATCTTCCGCATCGTAGTCGGCGATGTCTTCATTCGGCTTTTCGGGGATGCGGATGTAAGGCCCACGGATCAAAGACTGCCCGTCGGGCGTGAGCACGGGCAGGCCGACCGAGACGATGGTGTTGCGCAGTTGATCATTCGACCGCAGGTGCGCGAAGACGCCTTCCGACAACTCGGCGCACGGCTTGGCGATCACGTTGACCAAAGTTTTGTACACCTCCTTGAGCAGGTATGCTTCCCACAACAACTTGCCCAATTCGGGCGGGCCGAGATCGCCGAGCGCAACCGAAGGCGCGGCGTTCTCTTTCTCCAGTTTCTCCAATTCCTCGATGGCGAGGTGGCGCAGGTAACCGGCGCGGTACGTGGGGTTCATCGAAGCTCCGTCTATCGCCGCGATCACGTCGTAGCCGGTGTTGCTGCCCTTGATCTCCAAGACCACTTGGCGCGCGATCTCTTCGGGCGTGATGAACTCCATCTGGCGCATGTGCGTGATGGCCTGAAATTCACCGTTGGTGAAGAAACCGTTCTCTCCCGTGTTGACCACCACGGCGCGCAAGGGGCCGTTGGTTTCATACCCCGCGCCTTCCTCGCCCTTCGCCGGGCGGAGGCGCAGGCTGCCGCCGCTCGGCGTCAGCGGTTCGGAGCGGCTGGTGTAGATTTGGACATCTTGCCCCGGCACGCCGATCTTCCCTTTCGCGCTGACCGGGATCGGGTGGAAGCCGATGTCGGCGTAGCCGACCATCGCGGCGGGCTTCAACTCTTTCACGGCCGGGCCGTCGAGCGTGCGCGCCATCAGGAACATCAGCCCCGTGTGCGCGAAGGCGATGGCCGTTTTTTCCATCAGCGTGGCCGAGGGCGATTCTTCCGAATGCGTGTAAGGGATATTCAAACCCATGCCGCCGGTTCCGGTCGTTCCGATCTTCAGGTAGAGGCGCGTGTTCACTTCCTTCATCGCCGTGTAGATCAAGCGAACGTGCCGGACGAGTTGCGGAACCGACTGCGAGATGAGAACTCTTTCGAGCGCGTCGCCGACGGAACCGATCAAGTCTCGCTGTTTTGCCCCGCCCTCACGGCCTCCCTCGCCTTCCCCTTCGCCGGAGGCGGCATCGAGTTCGTCGAACTCTTTCTTGACCAAATCCGACGCGGCATAAACGTCTTGATAGCTGATGGCGGTGGCGGTGTTGATGCTGTCGATGATCACGTTCGGCGCGTAGTCGCGGATGATGCGCACGAGTTCCGAGCGGGGGTAAGCCTTTTCGAAATCGCCGAACAAATCTTCGTAGAGCGCATCGCGGTGTGCTTCGCTCGCCAACAATTGCGCGCGTCTGAGCGGACTCTGCTGCCCGTGCGGGTTCCACTCGCTCCGCACGAAGACATCGCCCACCACCCCGCTGATCAGCACTTCCGGGAAGTCGCGCTTGAGGGTTTCAATCGCCCGCTCCACTTCGTTGTTGGTCAGGGCGCAGATGACGATCCGGCGCGGGTTGAGTTCGCGTGCGATCTCTTGCGCGATCTGTTGGCCGATCATGCCGCCGCCGCCCAGCAATAGAAAAGTTTCCCCGGTGAAAAAGCGCATAGCCGATTCTCCCTAAAAAATTAAGTGAGGCTAGGGGTTCGCTCCGCCGATTTAGACGAACTGTTCGAGGAAGCGCACGTCGTTCTCGAAGAGGAGACGAATGTCGTCGAGGCCGAAGTTGAGCATGCACATGCGGTCGATGCCGAAGCCGAAGGCGAAACCGGAGAACTCCTGCGGGTCGATGCCCACCGCGCCGAGGACGTTCGGATGCACCATGCCGGAGCCGCCCAGTTCGATCCAGCCCGACCCTTTGCAGAGCCGGCAGCCCGCGCCGTCGCACTTGAAGCAACTGAAGTCGAACTCCGCGCTCGGCTCGGTGAACGGGAAGTAGGACGGGCGGAAGCGCGTGCGCGTCTGCGGCCCGTAGAGACGGCGCAGAAATTCCGTGACCGTGCCCTTCAGGTGTCCCATCGTGACGCCGCGATCCACGAGCAGCCCTTCGAGTTGGAAGAACATCGGGTTATGCGTGGCGTCGGGCGTATCGCGGCGAAAGACTTTGCCGGGCGCGATGATGCGCAGGGGCGGTTTGCGCCGCTGCATGGCGTGAATCTGCACGGTCGAAGTTTGCGAACGCAGCGCGAAGCCTTCCGAGGTGTAGAAAGTGTCCTGCGGGCTGCGCGCGGGATGCGTGGGCGGGATGTTGAGCGCGTCGAAATTGTAGAAGTCGGTCTCGATTTCGGGGCCGTCCTCGACCGTGTAGCCCATCGCCACGAAGATGTCCTCGATGCGTTGGCGAATGAGCGTGATCGGGTGTTGATGGCCGCGGCGCGCGCGACGGCCGGGCAGCGTCACGTCGATGCGCTCGCGCTCGATGCGCAAGTCGGCGACGTGTTCTTCCAGCGTGCGCTTCGACTCTTCCAACGCCGACGCGATTTCGGTTTCGAGTTGTTGAATCTGCTGGCCGACGGCGGCGCGCTCCTCCGCCGCGACGCGCCCGATCAGTTTCTTCAAATTCGCCAGCGCGCTCTTTTTCCCCGTGTGCCGCGTGCGCAGTTCGGCCAATTCGCGCAAGGTCGTCTCGGCCTCGGCAAACGTCAAATCCCGCGCGCTCGCGTCTTCGCCGCGAAAACGTGCGAAGCGTCCGAACTCTTGCTCGAACGCTTCGCGCACCGCTTCGATTTGCGGCTGTTCCCTGACTTCCGAACTCATTCAGAAACCCTCAATCCGGTGAATCGTGAATCGTCAATCGTGAAGAGAGAAAAGCGGTTTCGATCCATTCACGATTGACGATTCACGATTGACGCCTCTTTAGGCCGCTTGCTGCTGCCCGTTGCTGCTCTCAATCGCGTTCTTCGCCTGTCCGGCCAGTTCGGCGAAGGCGTCCGGCGAGTTGGCGGCGAGGTCGGCCAGCACTTTGCGGTCGAGTTCGATGCCGGCGACCTTCAGGCCGTGCATGAACTGTGAATAGTTCATGTCGTTCAGACGCGCCGCCGCGCCGATGCGCACGATCCACAGGCTGCGGAAGTCGCGCTTCTTCAACTTGCGACCCGTGTAGGCGAAATTCAGCGCGCGATCAACCGACTCGCTCGCCTGCCGGAAGAGTTTCGACTTGGTGCCGCGATACCCCTTCGCTAATTTAAGAATCTTCTTGCGCCGTTCCGTGCGCTTATTTCCACGTTTTGCCCTCGGCATAACATTCTCCTCCTAAAATCAGTGACAGGTGACAGGTGACACGTGACAGGATGAAGACAGGTTTGAATCCCGTCACCTGTCACTTGTCACCTGTCACTCTCCTAGCTTCTCCCGTAGGGCAGCATGTCTCTGAAACGCTGCTCGTCCGACTCGGACACGAGCGTGTCGATGTCGAGTTGGCGTTTCCGTTTCGCGGTCTTACTGGTCAGGATGTGGCGCGCGTGCGAGTGGCCGCGTTTGAACTTGCCGCTCGCGGTCATGCGCACGCGTTTGGCCGCGCCCTTGTGTGTTTTGAGTTTTGGCATAATAACTGCTCCTTCTTGACTAAAAAATATCCTATTGCGACGAACTGCCGCCGCCCGTCTCCGTCGCAATCGGCAGAACCGGCGCGGCCGGTTTCGCGCTGCCGCCTTCGGCTTTCGCGCCGCCGCCGCCGCTGGTCTTCTGCTTCTTCGGCGTGAAGATGAAAAACATCTGGTTGCCTTCCATCCGGGGGCGCGATTCGACCTCGCCGAAGTCGGTCAGGTCTTTCTCCAGGCGTTGCAGCAACTCCGCGCCGAGTTCGCGGTGCGTGATCTCGCGGCCGCGGAAGAAGATCGTGGCTTTGACTTTATCGCCGTCCGTCAGCCAGTCGCGCGCGTGCTTCATCTTGAAGTTGTAGTCGTGGTCGTCCGTGCCCGGCCGAAACTTCACTTCCTTGACCGTGATCGTGACCTGCTTCTTCTTCGCCTCTTTCTGCTTCTTGCTGTTCTCATACTGGAACTTGCCGAAGTCGATGATGCGACAGACGGGCGGGTCGGCCGTGGCGGCCACCTCCACGAGATCGAGTCCTTTGTCGCGCGCCATGCGAATGGCGTCGCGCGTGTTCAAGATGCCGAGTTGCTCGCCATCGTCGCCGATGACGCGCACTTCGGGCACGCGAATCCGGTCGTTGATGCGCGCAGAGGGTGTCCGGCGTGTGTCAGGGCGCTGTCCGCGCCCGCGAAAACTTGGTGAGATTGCTCCACCTCCTCGGTTAGAAGTTTCACGTTTCAGGTTTCAAGTTTCAAGTTAAAAACGGAAGAACATTCAGACTTGAAATTTGAAACCTGAAACTTGAAACTCAGGTATTCGACAATGCGCGCGACTCGATGAGGGCGCGCGCCATCCGTTTGAAATCTTCCGTCGGCATCGAGCCGAGGTCGCCCTGCGCGCGCTCGCGCACGGCCACGTTGCCCTGCTCCATCTCGCGGTCGCCGAGCACGAGCATGAACGGCACTTTCTGCATCTGCGCGTCGCGTATCTTCGCGCCGACCTTCTCGCTTTTCGTATTCAGCTCGACCCGCAAGCCCGCCTCGCGCAATTCGCGCGCGACCCGCTCGGCATACTCGTTGATGCGATCCGTGATCGGCAGCACGACGACCTGCACGGGCGCTAACCACAACGGAAACGCGCCCGCGTAATGCTCGATCAAAACGCCGAAGAAGCGTTCGATTGAACCGAAGAGGGCACGATGCACCATCACCGGGCGGTGCGGTTTGTTGTCCTCGGCGATGTACTCAAGCTCGAAGCGTTCCGGCAGGTTGAAATCCCACTGCACCGTGCCGAGTTGCCAGAGGCGGCCGATGGCGTCCTCGATCTTGAGATCGATCTTCGGCCCGTAGAACGCCGCCTCGCCTTCGACGCGCTCGTAAGCGACGCCCCGCTCGTTTAAAGCGTCTGCGAGCGCGCTCTCGGACTGCGCCCAGTCTTCTTCCGCGCCGAGATAGTTCTTGTTCGTCTCGTTGCCTTTGACGCTCAACTCGAACTTTACCTTCTCGAATCCGAACGTGCGAAAAACTTCGATGACGAAATCCACGCAGTCGCCGATCTCTCTGCGCACCTGTTCGGGCGTGCAGAAGAGATGCGCGTCGTCCACGGTGAAGCCGCGCACGCGCATCAGGCCATGGAGCGTGCCCGACAGTTCCGCGCGATAGACCGTGCCCATCTCCGCGTAACGCTGCGGCAGATCGCGATAGGAACGCTGCTGCGATTTGTAGATGCCGATGTGAAACGGGCAATTCATCGGCTTCAGACGAAACTCCGTCTCTTCGAGTTTCGTCGGGGCAAACATCGAATCGCCGTAGCTTTGATCGTGCCCGCTCGTGATCCACAAGTCGCGCTTGGCGATGTGCGGCGTGTAGACGAAACTGTAGTTGCGCTTGACCAACTCCTCGTAGAGATAATCCTCCATCTTCTTCCGAATTATCGCGCCCTTCGGATGCCAGAAGATGAGACCCTGACCGTAGTTGTCCTGAATCGAAAACAGATCGAGTTCGCGCCCCAGACGGCGATGGTCGCGCCGCTCGGCTTCCTCGCGTTGCCGCTGCCAGGCATCGAGTTCTTCCTGCGTGTTGAAGGCCGTGCCGTAGATGCGCTGCATCTGCTCGCGCTCGGCGTCGCCCATCCAATAACTGCCGGAGAGCGTGAGTAGTTTGAATGCCTTCAACTTATTCGTGTTCGGCACGTGCGGGCCGAGGCAGAAATCTATGAACGGCGAGTTGTCTATGTAATAGACGCTCACCGTTTCGCCGCCCTTGTCCTCGACCAACTGGCATTTCAAAGGCTCGTCGCGCTCCGTGAAGATGCGCAGGGCGTCCGCCTTCGCGATCTCTTCGCGGCGATACGCGAGATTGCGCTTGGCGATGTCGCGCATGCGCTTTTCGATCACGGGCAGGTCTTCATCCGTCAACTGGCGCGGCGCGATCACGTCGTAGAAGAACCCGTAGCGGGGATCGTCCAAGAGCGCGGGGCCGATGCCGAGTTGCGTGCCGGGAAAGAGGTCGAGGACGGCGGCGGCCAACAGGTGCGCGGTCGAATGGCGCAACACGTCGAGGCCGTCGCGCGTTGAGGGCAGCACCGGCTCGATCTCGACGACGGACGCGGCGGCGTCACCGCCGTTCGTCGCTTCCCCCGGTTCCAACTTGTAAGCGAGATCAACTTCGCGGCCGTCCACCTTCGCCGCGAGAGCCTGCTTGGCCGCGTCGCGGTCGAGCCGCTTCAAAGCCTCGCCCACGCTCACGCCGGCGGGCACTTGCACCGCCTCCCGCCCGCCTTCTTTCAGTTGTACGTTTACTTCACTCATCGCCTGTCGCCTCCCGCGAAAAATTTACGAGACCCTCGACTGCGCATCACGCACACAAGCGTCGAAACGCAACGCGCCCTCGCGTCTCTTGGGTTGGAAGAAAAACCCGTCGGACACGAGCGGCGGCCTTCGCGGAAGCAAAAGCGTCAACCTGATTCTGAATTTCGCGTTCGTCTTTAGGTAACGAACAAATTTGAGATCGGATTCGACAGAAGCGCCTTTGCCGCGCGACGCCGCCGCATTCGGTGGCGGGTCGCTCGTGATTAGAATCGAAACGTAGTTCGAGTTCGCATCAACATAAAAAGCAAAGGTCTTCCGGAGCTCACTGTCGAAAAAAGAAATGGTAGGCTCGTGCGGATTTGAACCGCAGACCCCTACCGTGTCAAGGTAGTGCTCTACCCCTGAGCTACGAGCCTACAACTACCAACTCCAAACGCTTCAAACACTCTGAAAACGGACTTGTAAAGTAACAAACGCCCCTCGCCCCTGTCAAGCAAGCGTCTCGCCTCTAAAATCGCCGCGCACGACTCGCCGCCCTCCGGCTTGACAACCATCGCGCCCTCGTATTTACAGGCCATTTTCACACGATAATTCAACGGACGCGACTTTCGCCACCCCTGTCGCGGAACGCAGAGCAGACGCACGGATTTCTCCACGCCCTCCCGCAAAGCGAGGCCGCAAAGGTTCGGCGCACGACGGGCACGGCAGAAGTTGCTTCGAGAAAAGGCTTCCGCGCGAGAGTTGATAATTTAGGTTGCAATTCGGGCGGGTTAGTATTAAGTTCCCCGCCGTTCCCGCTGCCTCGCTTCGCCGCCGGCGAGTCTCGACGCTTTTCAGCCCCACGCAAAAGCCATGATTAATTCGGAAACTCTCCCGACCATCACCGCGCCCCGCGTCGCCCTACGATGGCTGAACGGGGACGACGCCTCCGCCCTGTTCTCTATTTTTTCCGACCCGGAAGTGATGCGGTATTGGAGTTCGCCGCCGCTCGCCGACATGGAAAGCGCGCGCAGGCTGCTCGCCGACATCCGCGAATACTTCCGGCAGCGGACTCTTTTCCAGTGGGGCATCGCGCGCCGCGCGGACGACCGGATTATCGGAACGTGTACCCTCTTTCACCTCGACACGGCCAACCGTCGCGCGGAACTGGGCTATGCCCTCGGCCGCGAGCACTGGAAGCAGGGCTACATGCAGGAAGCCCTCCGGGCGTTACTCGGTTTCTCTTTCGGCGAACTGAACATGCACCGGATCGAGGCCGACGTTGACCCCAGAAACGTCTCGTCGGCAAAAACACTGGAGCGGATGGGCTTTCAGCAAGAAGGCTATCTGCGCGAGCGTTGGCTGGTCGGCGGGGAGGTTCAGGACGCGCTCTTTTACGGTCTTCTCCGGCGCGAATGGCAAGGCGGCGGGGCTGCCTGACCCGCGCGCGTGAAGCCGGACTCTCCACCGCCGCGCTCCGCCCCGCATATCAATATCCCGGCCGCGTCCAAAGTGACGCGCGCGGCTCATAGCATCGTCCAAAGTGACGCGCGCGGCTCATAGCATCGTGCTTGCGACGCGGGCGGGCGTCGATATTTAAAGGAGGATGGGAAGGTGCGTCAGGCGACGATTCTCTATGTCGAAGATGACGAACTGTTGCGTCTGACGGTGCAAGACACGCTAGAGTTGGAAGGCTGGCGCGTCGAATCGTGCGGCGACGGTCTCGCGGCTCTCGCCAGAATCGAGAGCGCGGAGCGTTACGACCTGCTCCTCTTCGACAACGAACTGCCCGGCGCAAGCGGGATTGAACTGCTTCGCCACGCCCGCATGCTTCCCTACCGTCAACACACGTCCATCGTCATCATCTCCGCGACCGACACCGAGCATGAAGCGCGCCGCGCGGGAGCGGACGCATTCCTGAACAAGCCCGACGACATCAACCAACTCGTCTCGACCATCGCCCGCCTGCTGCCCGCTTCCCCCAAACCTGAAACAACCCCTTAGCGACCCGGACTGAAGATGCCTATCGGCATGAACGTGAGCATGCGCGCGTAAGCTGACAGGGAAAGTGTTGACCGTTCAACACACTCTCGCGGCGTTCCCTTCGCGCGCTCTCGTGTTTGCGTTGGTGAAGACGTTCGATTTGAGGTAAAGGGAGACCCGCGAGCGTTACGCGCTGGCGGCTTCGGCGGAGACGTGTTCCCATTCTTCGTAGAGCGAGCGCAGACGCGCATCGTTTTGCTGGTACTCATCGTTGAGCGACTTCGCGCGCGCCGCGTCGCGCGCGACTTCGGGGCGGGAGAGTTCGTCGGACAGCGCGGCGAGCCGCTTCTCCACTTCCGCGATCTCGCTCTCGATGACTTGCGGCGTGCGAGCGGCCGCGCCGTGCTGCCCCGACTTCTTCTTGCCGCCTTTGCCGTCAGGCGATTTCCCTTTGGGCGAGGCGTTCGCCGCACCGTCGCCGGGCGCGGCGGCGGCATGCGACGTGGCGGCGGCGGGCTTCGCGGCGGGCGCGCTCGCCGCCTTCTGCTGCGCGGCCTTTGCGCTCGCGGCCTCGGCGCGCGTGAGGGCTTTCCAATCGTGGTATTCGGTGTAGTCGCCGTCGTAATGTTCGGCCGCGCTCTGCCCGTCGAGGGCGAGAATTTGCGTCGCCACGCGGTCGAGGAAATAGCGGTCGTGGCTGATGGTGATGATCGTGCCTTCGTAGGCGTCGAGGGCTTCTTCGAGGGCTTCGCGCGAGGGGATGTCGAGGTGGTTCGTCGGCTCGTCGAGGACGAGGACGTTGACGCGCGAATAGATCAACTTGGCGAGCGCGAGCCTGCCCTTCTCGCCGCCCGAAAGATCGCGGACGTGCTTGTACACGTCGTCGCCGACGAAGAGAAACTTGGCGAGGAAGCCGCGCAGTTCGCCCGCCGTCACGGTCGAAGGAGCGACGCGGCGCAGTTCCATGATGATCTCGTTACGGTCGTCGAGATCGTCGAGTTGCTGCGCGTAATAGCCGATGTTGACTTTCGTGCCCCAACGCGTTTCGCCCGCGAGCGGCGGCAGTTTGTCCAGAAGCGTCTTGATGAAAGTGGTCTTGCCCGAGCCGTTCGGCCCGATGACGCCGAGGGCTTCGCCGCGCGAGAGCGTGAAGGTGATGTCGGTGGCGAGCACGTTGCCGGGGTAGCCGACGGCGAGGTCTTTGACGATAAGCGTCTGATTGCCCGTCCGCTCGACGCCTTTTAATTGGAAGTTGCCCTGCGACTGATCGGCGCGCACCGCCTCGACGCGATCCATCTTTTGCAACATCGTGCGGCGCGACTTGGCCTGCTTGGTCTTCTGCCCCGCGAGGTTGCGGCGGATAAACTCTTCGGTCTTGGCGATGAGGTGCTGCTGGTTTTCGTAGGCGCGCCGCTGCGCCTCGCGCCGCTCCTCGCGCTCGACGAGGAAGGCCGAATAGTTGCCGTTGTAACTAACAGCCTTGCCGTTTTCCACTTCGACGATGCGGCGGCACGAGCGGTCGAGAAAATAACGGTCGTGCGAGATGATGACGTAGGCCGACGCGTAAGACGACAGAAATTCTTCGAGCCATTCGACGCCCGCCACATCCAGATGGTTCGTCGGCTCATCGAGCAGGAGCACATCGGGTTCGGCGAGCAGGAGACGCGCCATGCCGAGGCGGTTCTTCTGCCCGCCCGAAAGTTTCTCCGTCTCCATCTGCCACATCTCGCGCTCGAAGCCGAGGCCGAACAGGATCGCTTCGGCGCGGGCGGCGTACTCGAAACCGCCCTCGCGCTCGAATTCGTGCTGGAGGTCGCTGTAGCGTTCGAGCACGGCGTCGAGGTCGTCGGTAGCCTCGGCCATGCGGTGTTCGAGTTCGTGCATCTCGTGCTCGATCTGTTGGAGACGGCCGAAGGCGGCGAGCGCGGACTCGTGCACGGTCATGCCCGGCTCGAAATCAACGTGCTGTTCGAGTAGTCCGAGGTTGAGGCCGCGCGCGCGCACCACGTCGCCGCTGTCGGGCGTCTCCTCGCCGCCGATCAGGCGGAACAGCGTGGTCTTGCCCGCGCCGTTGCGGCCGACGAGGCCGACGTGTTCGCCCGGATTGATCTGGAGCGACGCGCCGCGCAGCACGTCCTGCGAGCCGTAAGACTTATAAACTTCCGAGAGACGAAACAGCATGCGTTAGAGTGATAGGTGGCAAGTTGGTAAATCGTGAATCGTAAATAGAGTGAAGCAAGTCTCTACCTACGATTCACGATTCGAGTTCGAACTACGAGTGCGCGCGCCGGCGTCGGTTACTTGCTGCTGTTCGCCGCGTTGGTATTGGAGGCGGCGGGCGCGGCCTCCTGCGCGCCGGAAGAGGCGGCGGGCGAAGCGGCGGGCGTCGCGCTGCCGGTCGCCGGACTCGCGGCGGGCGTCGCCGCCGGGCGGCTGCCTGCCGGTCGCAGGCTGCTCAAGCTGGTCGAACTGTTGAGCATGTCCTGCGCCAGATTGTTCGTGATCCTGGCCTCGCGCATGGCGACTTCGAGCATCGCGGCGTTCAAAATTTGCTTGCGCTGGTTGAGGATGTTCTCGGTCGCGTCTTTGCGCACGTCCGGGTTGTCGAGCGTCAGGTTCTCGCTCTGCAAACGCTTGTCCGTGAGTTTGAAGATCGTCCAACGGCCGCTCGATTGGATGGGCGCGGTATAGCTACCGATCTCCATGCCGCTGAAGAAGCGCGCGATCAACTCAGGCGGGAAGCCGCTCTGCTTCAGTTGGTCTTCGGTGAAGAACCCGATGTCGCCGCCGCGCAGGACGCTCTGCGGGTCTTCGCTCTTTTCGCGCGCGACGCTGGCGAAATCGCCGCCGCTCTTTAACTGCTGGTGGATGATGTCGATCTTCGTCTTGGCCTCGGTGTCGCTCTTGGCGTCGTTGGTCGCGCCGTTGTCCGCCGGGTCGACGACGATGGCGGCCAACGTCACCCCGCGCTGGCTCACGTAGCGCGCCTTGTTGTTGTTGTAAAAGTCTTCCACTTCCCGGTCGGTCGGCGGCTCGATCTTAGCGGCGGTGCGGTCGAGCAATTTCTGGATCGCCAACTGCCGGCGCGCCACTTCGCGCACCTGCTCCTCGGTCTGCCCCGACTGCTTGAGCGCGTTTTCGAACGCTTCCTTGGTTCCGAGTTGCTGCTTCTGCTCGTTGATGGCCTGCGCCACTTCGTCGTCCTTGGGCAGGAGATTCTCTTTCTCGGCGCGCTGGAACAGCACCTCACGGCGGATCAACTCGTCGAGCACCTGCAAACGCCCGGCGGCGAGTTCGAGTTGCGACATGTCGGAAAACTGCACCTGCTGGCTCTTGGCCTGCTGTTCGAGAATCTTGTCAACTTCGGTCAGCATGATCTTTTTGTCATTGACCGAGGCGGCGGCGGCCGTCCCCTTGCCGTCACCGCCTCCCTTGGTGCGGTCGCAGGCGACGAGAACAACCGCGAGTGAAACGACGATGGCGAGAAGACTGAACTGTTTGGCGGCTCTGTACACTTTGGCTTTCTACTCCTTCAACTTTTCTGTGGCGATCCTAAAACAACTCGCGTGCCCGCGAACAGGCTTGCGCGCTTGACCTCTTGTAAAACTGTTTGCTATAAATTTTGGTTTCCCGCGTGTCTAAAGTCCTCACCGTGTGTGTTGGCGACCGGCGCGGCGCGCTTTTACTTATACGGAGGTACTCAGGCAATCATGGCAAAACGATGCGAAGTCTGCGGCAAAGGCCCGCAATTCGGTAACAATGTCTCCCACGCGAACAACCGCACCCGCCGACGTTTCAACCCCAATCTGCAAGAAATTCGCGTGCAACGCCCGCAAGGCGGCAACGTGCGGATGCGAGTTTGCACCAGTTGCATCAAAGGCAACAAGATAACAAAAGTAGCGCAAACGGCGAAAGCAGCGGCATAATCAAGGGATGAGGGCGGAGGGATGAGGGATGAAGGAAAACAAAGCTGGCCGACCGGCCTGAGTGTTTTTCTTGTTCATCCCTCATCCCTTATCCTTCAGCCCTTCTGATCGCTATCGCGTCGATTTCGACGCGCGCATCGCGCGGCAGGCGCGCGGCCTGCACGGTCGAACGCGCGGGCGGCTCGTTTGAAAAAAAGCGGCCGTACACTTCGTTCATCGCCGCGAAGTCGTTCATATCGGCCAGAAACACGGTCGTCTTCACAACCCCCGCCAGACTCGTTCCCGCCGCCCGCAAGACCTCCGCGAGATTGCGCAAAACCTGCTCGGTCTGTTCCGCGATGCCGCCTTCGACGAACACGCCCGTCTTCGGGTCGATTGGAATCTGACCCGACGTAAACACGAAATCACCCAGACTGACGGCCTGCGAATACGGGCCGATGGCCTGCGGCGCGGCCTCGGTGGCGACGATCTCTCTCACGGTCTGCACATCCTTTTTTTAGTCTCACCGAGCAAACTGCGCATTGTAACAAAAACTCCGCCGCTAGACCAACGCGCGAACGCCCGCGCGTGTCGCTTAAGGTCGCAACCCCGCGTTCGGAACCCGGCACAACAGACTTAAATATTACAGATGAATTTTCGGGCGCGACGGATGCTTTGAGGGCGAATTTAACGCGCGCGGGGTGATTTTTCTCGTCTCAGTTGAGTATGGGGCTTCCGGCCGCAAGTCCGCTTAAGCCGTCCCCTGCAAACGCTCCACGTCGAGCACGCCGGGAACGCCGCGCACCGCGCGGATGACTTTATCGAGGTGCTTCACGTCGAAGACCTCGACCGTCACTTCGATGCGGCCGCGTTCATCCGAGGCGACCGAGGCGCGCGCATCGCGGATGCCGGTCTTCATGTCGGAGATCGCGCTCGTGATGCCGGCGATCATGCCGGTGCGGTTCTCCGTGACGGCGAGGAGCTTGACGGCGTAGGCGGCGTGCTCGCTCTTGCCCGCCCACTCGACCGCCACGATGCGTTCGGGATTGACCATCAACTGCTGCACGTTCTTGCAACGCTCGGCGTGGACGGCGACGCCCTTGCCGCGCGTGACGTAGCCGATGATCGTCTCGCCGTGAACCGGATTGCAGCAGCGCGCTCGCGCCACGAGCAGGTCGTCTATGCCGCGCACGACGATGGCGTCGTCGCCGAGGCGGATGAGGCGTTTGACGGCCTGCACGCTCGTGCGCAGACGCGACTCTTTCCGCTCGTCAAGTTCGGCAAATTTTTCCGGGCCGAGGAATTTGGAGATGACGCTGCGCGGCACGAGTTTGCCGTAGCCGATGGCGGCCAGCAGATCGTCGGTGCGCCCGTAGCCGTATTCGCCCGCGATCTTTTTGAAGTCGCCGTTTGAGTCGTTGAGCAATTTCTTGGTCGAGAGTTGGAAGCGCGCGGCCTCTTTCTCGAACAGCTTGCGCCCGATCTCGATGGATTCGGCGCGCTGCTGCTCGGCCACCCAGTGCCGCACGCGATTGCGCGCCTTCGAGGTGACGACGAAGTTGAGCCAGTCGCGCGAGGGCGTGGAGTTCGGCGAGCGGATGATCTCGACCACGTCGCCGTTCTGGATCGCCGTGCGCAAGGGAACGATGCGGCTGTTGATGCGCGCGCCCGTGCAGGTATTTCCGACTTCGGTGTGAATCATGTAGGCGAAATCCACGGGGGTCGCGCCGCGCGGGAGTTGGATGATCTTGCCCATCGGCGTGAAGGCGTAAACGTCGCGCGGGTAGAGATCGAGTTTGAGCGATTCGAGAAAGTCGCGCGAATCTTTGACCTCTTGCGTCCATTCGACGAGCGAGCGCAGCCATTGGAAGGCCTCGTCGTCTTCATGCGCGCCGCGCCGTCCCTCCTTGTACTTCCAGTGCGCCGCCACGCCTTCCTCGGCGATGCGGTGCATCTCGTCGGTGCGAATCTGCACCTCGAAGGGTTGGCCTTCCGTGCCGATGACGGAGGTGTGGAGCGATTGATAGAGGTTCTCGCGCGGCGTGGCGATCCAGTCTTTGAAACGACCGGGGAGCGGCCTCCACAAGTTGTGGATGACGCCGAGCGCGGCGTAACAGTAGCGCACCTCGTTCGGCAGGATGACGCGCGCGGCGACCAGATCGTAAACCTGATCGAGTTCGATCTTCTGCCGCTTCAGTTTCTTCCAGATCGAGTAGAGACGTTTGACGCGTCCTTCGACGTAGATGTAGGGCACGTCGGCCTCGCGCAGTTTCTCTTCGATGCGGGCGGTGATCGCGTGGAGGAAGACTTCGTGCTCGGCGCGGCGTTGTTCGAGTTGGGCGGTGAGCGTGCGGTAGTCTTCGGGGTGGAGGTGTTGGAAGGCGAGGTCTTCGAGTTCGCTGCGGAGTTTGCCCATGCCGAGGCGGTGCGCGATGGGGGCGAAGATGTCTAAGGTTTCCTGCGCGATGCGCTGGCGCTTTTCGGGGCGCAGGTAATGGAGCGTGCGCATGTTGTGGAGGCGGTCGGCGAGTTTGACGAGGACGACGCGCACGTCGTCGATCATGGCCAGCAGCATCTTGCGCACGTTCTCGGCCTGCTGCACCTCCTTCGACTGGTTGCTGATCTGCGCGATCTTCGTCAGGCCTTCGACGAGGTGCGCCACCTCTTCGCCGAAGTATTCGCGGATGGTCGCCGGTTCGACGAGGGTGTCTTCGACCACGTCGTGCAACAGTCCGGTGGCGACGGAGACTTCGTCGAGTCGCATGTCGGCGAGGATGTTGGCGACTTCGAGCGGGTGGACGAGATACGGCTCGCCCGAAGCGCGCATCTGCCCCTTGTGCTCGCGCGCCGAAAAAAAGTAGGCGCGCCGCAGCATGTCCAGATCGGCCTGCGGATGATTGCGCCCGACTTTTTCGACAATTTCTTCGATGCGAATCATAAAGTAGAGGTTAGATGTCAGAGGTTAGAGGTTAGTAAAAATCAGTTCTTGTTCAACTGACCTCTAACCTCTGACCTCTCCTGATAAGAATAGGTGATGCCCGACACGAAAGTCGAGCATCACCTGATGTCGTGCGTTGAAGTTTTTTGAAAGCGCCGGGCTGTAGAGACTACGATTACTGCTGCGGGCGCGCGCCGTTAGCGGATGCGTTAGCTCGCGGCGGGCGACTTGCCCTCCTTGGCTTTCTCTTCTTCATCTTTCTTGCGCTTGTTCTCTTCGCTCAGTTGCGAAGTCTTTTGCTGCGCGGCGGCGGCCTGTTTCTGGTATTCGGCCTTCTT
>DASQNL010000057.1:0-3005 GCA_035644995.1 Pyrinomonadaceae bacterium
TACAAAGGCTGCCGCGTCGAGGTCGCGGGCTTCCGCTCCAACAGCGCGCCGAAGCTCATCGACGTGGCCGACTATTTCATAGACCTCGGCGAGATCGCCGACAAAGTGCGCAAAGAACACTCGCACGGGCCGCGCTACTACGAGCACCACCCGCACGAGGATTCGCACACGCACTCGTTCCTGCCCGCCACGGAAGACGCGCCGCTGCCCGTCGGCGAAACGCATGAGCAACTCGCGCGCGCCACCACTGTCTCCGCCGCCATCGCCGAAATCGACATCACCGAAGAGACCGAACACTTCAACGCCCACTCGGAGTTTATCCGCATCACGGACGACCACTAGCTAGAGTGACAGGTGACGGGTGACAGGTGACGGGATTAAAACCTGTTCTAAACTTGTCACCTATCACCTGTCACCCGTCACTGTCTTATGAAACTCTTCACTCTCTCGGAAGCTAATGCGATGTTGCCGACGGTGCGGAGCATCGCGGCGGCGATCTCGCGGGCGCACCGCGGGATCATGTCCTTGCAGGACGCGGCGCGCGTGGCGGCCGAAAACGCGACGCTCGGCGGAGGCTTCATGGCGGAAGGGGCGCGTTACGTGACGGATTTGATCAGCCTCGCCGAACGCACGAGCGAGTTGGAAGCTCTCGGCGTGCAACTCAAGGATTACGACCGTGGGCTGCTGGACTTCCCCTCCATGCGCGAAGGCCGCGTCGTCCTGCTCTGCTGGCAACTCGGCGAAGGCGACCGCATCGAGTGGTGGCACGATCTCGAAACCGGCTTCTCCGGTCGTCAGCCGATCTAAGGCATAGGGGAAAAGGGTCAGGGGTAGGAACAGAGTCTTATCGAAGCGCCCCTTCCTTCTTCCGGTTCTACCCCTTACCCCTTCTCCCTTTCCCCTTTCCCATCCGCGTCCGTTCCCCTATCTTGTGCCCGCCCGCCGCTCAACTACATTGATTTGTGTATTTTCTGATTGACGACTTAAAGTAATCTCTGATAGCATCCGCCGCGACTCCGCAAAGGGCTTGGGTTTACCGGCTTCGCCCGTCATCCCAAAAGATTTAATTTTAAAGATTTCCACAGGGGAGGCTCTCAGTCTATGCAGTGTGTCGTGTGCGGCGACTCTTACTCCGAATCCGGGGAGCTTTGCCCGCACTGCCCGACGACAAACTTCGCATCGGCCGACGCCGCTTCCCCGCCTCCCGAAGAAAAATCTATGCCAACTTCGACCAGTCAAGAACGTCAAACCAAGCGCGCGCCGGGCGAGGCGACCGAAGCGAAAGGCGCGAACGCGGCCGCCGCCGCCGCCACTTCGACGCTGATCGAGTTTCCCGGCGTGCCGCCCAAGCCGCAGTGGCGCAAGGAACTGAGCGAGCGCGTGCGCGAGATACAACAGCGGCGCGCCCTCGAAGCCGCGCGCGAAGCCGAAGTCTCCGCGCCGCAGCCCAACGGCCACATGCCCGCCGACATGCTGGACGACCCGACCGCCGACATGGTTTCCGGCGCAACCGCCGAAACTTCCGCGCCTCCGCTCGGCCTCGTTCCCCCGCCGCCCGACGCGCCCCAGCCGAACCCGCTCGTCGTCGCCGCGCTCAAACGCATCGAGCGCGCGCGCCAGTCGAATCCGCCGCCCGTCGCGCGCGCGTCGAGAGGCGGCGCGGCGACAGCGGCGGCCGTGGCGCACGTTGCCGAAGAGAATTATCAGGCCGCGCCCGAAACCGAACTCATCCACGGCCACGCCGTCACGCTCGATGAGCAGGCCGGACAGGCGACCATCGCGGAAGAGGTCGAGCGACCCGTGGAGACCGCGCGCAGCGCGCCGCCGCTCGCCATCGTCCCGCCCGCCGCCGCCGCGCCCAAGACCTCCGATGCGAGCGCAACGCAGACACGAGCGCGCCGCCACATCCCCGTCGTCGCGGACGAAGCCTCGCTCTCGCAACTCGAGGCGCAGATGCACGCCGCGCTGATCTCGAACCACACGGAGACGCCGGACAAGAGCGTCTCGGCCGACGATCAGGCGCCCGTCTCGAAACGCATTGCGGGCGGCATCGTCGATCTGATCGTCGTGGGTTTCGCTTCCACCCCATTCGCGGCCATCATCGAACTCACGAGCGGCAACTGGGCGGACGCGCGCGTCGCCGCTTCGATGGGCGGCATCGTCGTCGTGTTGATGTTTGTGTACTTGATGGCCGCGACCGCGCTCGCCGGGCGCACGTGGGGCATGTCGCTCGTCTCGCTGCGCACGGTTGACGCTCAGACCGGCATGGCGCCGACCACCGGCCAGTGCATCCGCCGCGCCGTCGGCTACCTGCTCTCGCTCGCCACGCTCGGCCTCGGCCTGCTCTACGCCCTCTTCGACGCCGAAGGCCGCGCCGCCCACGATCATCTCTCCGGAACTATCGTCATCGCCGATTAACCCTCGCACCAAGACGGCGAAGCCCCGCGTCGCGCGAACGACACGGGGCTTTGTCGTGTGTGGTCGGTCGTCCGTTGTCAGTAGTCAGTTGTCCGTCGCCTGTGCTTAACTTGCCCGCGCCGTCTCTAACAACATGCACGTGAAAGACAAATAACTGACAACTGTCCACGGACAACTGACAGCCGCCAGATGAACGACCAACTGATCGCCGCCATCGTCGCCGAACTCGCGCCCGCGCTCGCCGGGCGCATGATGGGCAAGGTGTGGCAACTATCGCGCGTCGCGCTCGCCTTCGATCTGCGTCTGAGCGACGGCCGCTACCTGTTCATCTCCGTAGACCCGGCCGCGCCGCGCCTCTACTCCGTCGCGCGCACGGTGCGCGAACTCGAAAAACAATCCCTGTCGCCGTCGAGTTTCGTCTTGACCATGCGGAAGCAACTCGGCGGGGCGCGCCTGCTCGGCGTCAAAAAGGACGAGGGCGAGCGCGTGGTGCGCTTCGCCTTCGCTTCATACGACGCCGTCGGCGATACGCACGATTGGACGCTCATCGCGCAACTCACGGGACGCGCCGCCAATCTGCTCCTGCT
>DASQNL010000058.1:0-3578 GCA_035644995.1 Pyrinomonadaceae bacterium
AAGGTGCGGGAAGGGCGCACTCTTCCCGCGCGGAAGTTAATAGATTTTCTTTACGCGGATGTGCTCGAATGGACGGGCGGGCGCGGCGCGACCGACGACGTGACCTTCGTCGTCATCAAAGCGCTTTGAACAAAAGCAAAAACAGGGGCTGACCCTGCTTAAGGTCTGTGCCCCTGTTTTGGTTAAACTTGCCGGTTAATAAATCAGTGTGCGGTCGCTGATGTGTGCGCGTGGTCGCCGCCGGGGGCGAGCGCGGCACGGTAACGGCCGTAGTGAAACTCGGATTCCGTCTCGGTGAACGCGTAAACGTCAAAGCCGTAAGCGTCGAAGTAAGCTGCCAAGTCATCGGACGAGCGGAGAAAAATTTCGGGAGAATAACCCGCCTCTTCGCGAATCTCCAGCAGGCGCTCAACCACCTCCAGCGGAGCAAATACTCGCACAGGGTCTCTGTAGGTTGCCATACCTAAGCGCCTCCTTCCGGTCAATACGGGATGCTCGGCTAATGCGTTGAAAACATCCCGCGCCTTGTCTCCAATTTGATGTACGCCTGAAACGGCGCGGTTGTTTGCCCGCCGCATATTTTTTTCGTTTCAGGCTTTACGAAAGTTTGCTCGGAACGGTACAGTAGTAAAGCCACGTTGCCGGCGGCCAGCCACAAAGCCGTAGGCCATCAACTCCCGGACGCCAAACCGCCCGACCCCTATCTCGTCAATCCATATTCTCGTATCCGCCCGCGAATTTTATGTCGACTCAAACGCCGCACGCCCCACAGACAGCGGGCATCCACGCAGCCGACGGGGCTGCGACGCCCGCTCCCCTGAATTTCGTCCACGTCCTGCAAACGATGCTCTCCGCTTCCGGCAAGGTGAGCGACCTGATCTTCTCGCCGGGGCGACCGCCGCAGATCGAATTGCTGGGGAAATTGCAGGGCGTGCCCTATCCCGGCCTCGAAAAACTGACGCCCGCGCATACCTCCGGTATCTCCAAGATCATCATGGGGAAGAATCCGGCGGCCGTCGAGAGTTTGGAAAAATTCGGCTCGGCGGACGTTTCTTTCAGCGCGCCCGGGCTCTCGCGTTTTCGCGTCAACATCTTCATGCAGCGCGGCACGCACGCCATCGTCATGCGCGTCATCCCGCCCGACCCGCCCGGCTGGAAAGACCTCAACCTTCCGCCGCAACTCAAAGAGATCGCCGAACTCAAGACCGGCCTTGTCCTCGTCACCGGCCCGACCGGCTCCGGCAAATCTTCGACCCTCGCGGCCGTCATCGATCTCATCAACGAGGAGAAGTACTACCACATCGTCACCATCGAAGACCCCATCGAATTCCTTCACCGCCATAAGAATTCCACCATCCACCAGCGCGAACTCCACTCGGACACGCCCGACTTCGCACGCGCCCTGCGCGCCGCCCTGCGCCAGGCGCCGAAGGTGATCCTCGTCGGCGAGATGCGCGACCGCGAGACGATTGAGGTCGCGCTCGAAGCGGCCGAGACCGGCCACCTCGTGCTCTCCACGCTGCACACGATTGACGCCTCCAAAACCGTCGACCGCATCATCGGCGTCTTCCCGAAAAATGAAGAAGCCTCGATCCGCGCGCGCCTGTCGCAAACCTTCCGCTACATCGTCTCGCAGCGTCTCCTGCCGCGCGCCGACGGCAAAGGGCGCATCGCGGCCATCGAGATTCTCAAATCCACGGCGCGCACGCGCGAATACATGGAGCGCGGCGAGTCCGAAGGCCGCTCGCTCGTCGATGCGATGGAGCAGGGCGAGATCGAAGGCATGCAAACCTTCGACGGCGTGCTGGAGAAGTTGATCCGCAACGGCACGCTGAACAAAGACGAAGCCCTCTCTTACGCCTCCAATCAGGGCAACCTCCGCCTCAAACTCGCGGACTTCGGCGGCGCGCCCGAAGCTCGACCCGCCCCCCCGACCGCGCACAACAACGGCAACTCGATGCTCGACCTGCTCGATTGATAAAGCAGGTTAAAGGGCAAGGGGGAAGGGGACAAGGGTAAGGGGGAAAGGGGAAAGGTAGAAAGCAAGCGGGGCACTTTAAACGCGCCTTCTTGTTTTTACCCTTCCCCCTTACCCTTTCCCCCTTCCCCCTTTTCCTTTCCCCCTTCCCCGATCCGTCTTTCCCGTCTCGCTCCGGCATCGCGCGGCGGCGTTGGCGCGTCTAAACTTTGTATGCGGACAAGGTTTAACAGGCGCGCTATTTTTGTTTTCATCATTATCGCGGCAATCGGCTCGGCGTTCGTCGTCGCCTCGTGCGGCAACAAACGTCCCTCGCGTCAAGGCATTCCGGCGGCCGCCGCCGTCGCGCCCCCGAAGCGCGAGTTGACGCCGTTGCCGGTGCGGCCGCTGTCGGCCGCGCTGGAAGGCTTGCGCCGCCGTGTGATGCCCGCGGTCGCCGCGACGCGCGAACTCCCCTGGCAGCGCGACGCCGGGATGAGCGAACTGACCGGCTGGGAGTACGGCACGCGCACGAGTGAGTTGGCCGACACGCTCGCGGGCGACGAATTGCGCGCCCTGAGTCGTCTCGCCGTGGCGGGCGGAATGCTGCCGGAAGGCACAGACCTCGCCACGCTCGCCGCGAGTTTCACGGCCGTCTCGGCGGGCGCGGCCTACTCGCCGCTCCACAAGCGCGTGCTCATCCTCGCCGGTCAAGGCGCGGACGCCCCGGCGCGCGACGAATCGCTCATCACACACGAGTACGTCCACGCGCTCCAAGACCAACATTTCGACCTGCTGCAACTGCTCGCCGCGCGTCCTTACAATTTCGACCGCGCGGAAGCGGCCTTCGCCGTCGTCGAAGGCGATGCGATGAACGTGCAGCGACGCCGCGAGCAGACCGACGCCGTCTGGGCGCGCCGCACGCTCGAAGAGATCGGGCGATATGAAGACGCGCGCTTCGCGAGCTACCGCCGCGAGATCGGCGCGTTCTTCCCGCCGCTCCTGACCGAGACTTTCATCTTCCGCTACCGCGACGGGGCGCGCTTCGTCGAAGCCGTGCGCCGCAAATCGGGAGCGCGCGGCGTGGACGAACTCTTTCGCCGCCAGCCCGCTTCGAGCGAGCAGGTTTTGCATCCCGAAAAATATTTCGCTCAGGAGCAGCCGCGCGAGGTGGCTTTGGACGAAGCTCGATTCGCCGCGAACGACTGGACGGTCGCGGCCACGACGCCGCTCGGCGAACTCGGCGTGCGCGGGCTGCTCTTGAAGTCGCTTTCGGCGGCGGAGGCCACGCGCGCCGCGTCGGGGTGGGGCGGCGACCGCGCCTATCTCTTCGAGCGCGCCCGGAGCACGCCGCTGTTCGTCTGGAAGACGCAATGGGACAAGCCGGAAGAGGCCGCGGAGTTCTTCCGCGCCTACAACGTCCTGTGCGACAAAATCGGCGCACGGCGCGACGGCGCGCACAATTCCTCATTAGTCATCTGGCGCGACGGCGCACGCCTCACGATGGTGCGTCTCGACGGCGATCAAGTCGTCGTCACACGCGGCGCGGATGCGGACGCGCGCGGCGCGCTTGAGTTCGCACTTTAGAAGAATTGATTCATTGATTCATCGGTTCATTGAT
>DASQNL010000059.1:0-2090 GCA_035644995.1 Pyrinomonadaceae bacterium
AAATCAGGACACTATCAAATGAGTTTGGCGGTAGCTGGCTCACCTGAATAGTTGGACGAAAGATGTGGTGATTGTGCATTGGTGATCTGGGGTATAGCCGGAACGCTGTTTGCGGTGTGGCTCGTCGGCGTGTTGATGGGGAAGGGCGGTTTCATACACGTCCTTTTGCTGTGCGCCGTTTCCGTCGCCGTCGTGCAATGGATGGCCGAACGGCGCGCGGCGCGCGGTTGAGCGTGTACGGTTAAATGGAATTTCGAGAGGCTGCTGTGAAGTGCGGGCGGCCTCTTCCCGCAATTATTGCGGCAACACTCCGCGCGGCGCGTGCATCCATTCAAGGCGACATCTTGCGTTCTCCCGTGCCTGCGCCGCGTTTCGCCAGCGCACATCCATTCAACCAATTTTGAGAGGCCAAGTTATATGAAGTATCCGCGCTCACAGGAAAAACTGCTTAAAGGCGTCTTCGTCTCGCTCCTCCTGCTCGCGTCTTTCGCCGCGCCCGCCGCCGCGCAGAGCGATATGCGACGCGAAACGGTCGCCATTACCTACCCGCTCGATCAAAACGTCACCGTGCGTTTTCGCGGCACGACCCGCCTGCCGCGCCTGTCGGGCGAGGCCAAAGTCCGCCGCACGGGGCGACGCGGCACGCGCGTCGAACTCAGTCTCAAGAATCTTCCCCGCGCCATCGAAGTGGGCGGCGTCTATACGACCTTCGTGCTCTGGGCGATCTCGCCCGAAGGGCGCGTGGACAACCTCGGCGAGATCAAGCGCAGCGGCAGTTTCATCATCAACTCCAAACTCGACGTGACCACGCCGCTCCAAACCTTCGCCATGATCGTGACGGCCGAGCCGCACTTCCTCATGCGCGGGCCGAGCCGCGCGGTGGTGCTGGAGAACCTGCCGCCGAATAACCCCGGCGAGGCCACCGTCGCCACCGTCAACGTCCGCTATCTCGGAAACGCCAGCGACTACTTGAACAGCAGCCGCGTGCCGGAGATCGCCGACGCCGACTATGTGCGCACACCCGCGTCGCTGCTCGGAGCGCGTCAGGCCGTCAATCTCGCGCGTTTCGCCGGAGCCGACCGCGACGCCGCAACCGAATTGAAGGCTGCCGCCGCTCAACTCGAAATCGCCGAGAACAAGTGGCGTCTGAAACAACCGGAAGAAGAAGTTGATGTCGAGGCGCGGTTGGCGACGCGGCTGGCGACGAACGCCGAAGAGATGGCCGAATCGCGCAGCGCGGCGCGGCAGCGGCGCGAAGAGATCGCGCGGCGGGATTCGGCCGTGCGCGAGGCGGAGCGTTCCGCCGATTCCGCGTCGGAGGAAGTGGCAAACCTGCGCACCGCCCTCCAACGCGAGGAGCGCGCGCGCGAACTCTCGGATCGTGATCTGGCGAACGCCAATCAGCAGGTGCGCGAACTGAGAATGGAGGTCGGGCGGCTGCGCGACGAGTTGCAAAGCGTGCGCGCGGAATCGAACGACGCGAGAGTAAAACTCGCGCGCATCGAGGGCGAGCGCAGCGTGGAGATTCAACGACAGGAAGCGCAGCAACGGATGGCGCAGCAGCAGCAAGCGGCCGCCGCGCTCAAACAGACGCTCGCGCGCTACGGCACGGTGCGCGAAACCCCGCGCGGCATCACGCTCGTCCTCGCCGATAGCCTGTGGGCGGGCGCGCGCGCCGCCGAACTCGCCCCCAAGGCTTCCGCCATGTTCGAACCGCTCGCCGCGCTGTTCGCCAACAATCCCGACTTTCAAATTCTGATCGAAGTCTATTCCGACAGTCGCGGCGACGGGGCGGCTCTGCGCCAGTTGACGCAGGAGCGCGCCGACGCGCTGGCGGGTCGTCTCACCGCCGCCGGAATCGAGAACGGGCGCGTGCAGGCGTCGGGGATGGGAACCGACAACCCCGTCGCTTCCAACAGCACGCCCGCCGGCAGGCTCCGCAACCGCCGCACCGAGATCACGCTCGTCCCCATTCAGGCCAGCGCGGCCTCCAACGACAGGTAACAACGTAAAAGCCGTCACACGCGAATCGTCAATAGAAGAAGCAACGCAGGCTTTCTTCTATTGACGATTCGCGTGTGACGGCTTTT
>DASQNL010000060.1:0-6955 GCA_035644995.1 Pyrinomonadaceae bacterium
AGAGAGGCTCCGATGCTACAGCAACCAAACGGGCAGCGCGGCGTCTTCCCCGCGCCTCTCGCGCGACGATTCATCCGCCGACCCCGGAGCGATCTCTTCGTCCGAAGTTGCCGGGCGCGTCGATTCATCGCGCGCCGCTTCGTCGGTCGTCGGCCGCCGCCTCGCGAGCGGGTTGATCAGTACGGCTTCGACTTGATCGTCGAGTCTTCCGATGACGGGCATCGTGTCGCTCCTTTCAGTCATCAAGGGTTTGCGGCTATATTTAACCCCGCCGATTTTTCCGTGTGAAGTGTAAGTTTATGTCGAACTATCCCTCAAAGCAAAAACGCGCGCGGCTGGCGGCGATGGCCTCGCTGCTCCTGCTCCTGCCGGTCGTCGGACAACTCCGCCACCCTTTCGCGCAGACGCCGCCGGCGCAGGCTGCGCCGCAGCAGCGGCCGCGCCGCGTCGCGGGTGCGACGGCGCAGCCGCCCGCGAAACAGACGCCGCGCGCGACGCCCGCGCCCGCTCCGGCCGCCGAGGAGGTTGACGAAGACGACGTGGTGCGCGTGCAGACGCAACTCGTCACCGTGCCCGTGACGGTGACGGATCGCACGGGGCGCACGCTCACGAACCTGCGCCCCGAAAACTTCGCCCTCTTCGAAGACGGGAGGCCGCAGCGCGTCGCCAACTTCATCGCCACCGACGCGCCCTTCGAGGTCGCGTTGCTGCTCGATACTTCCGGCTCGACGCGCGCCGAAGTCGGCCTCATTCGCCGCGCCGCCAATGTCTTCATCGACGCCCTGCGCCCCGGCGACCGCATCGCCGTCATCGCCTTCAACTCGCAGCAAGACGGCGGCGCGAAACTCGCCTCCGTCGAACTGATGACGCACCTCACGGACAACCGCGACGCGCTGCAACAAGCCATCGAGAACATCGGTTCGAGCAACGGCACGCCCTTCTACGACGCTTTGGAGCGGGTCGCGCGCGAAGTCTTCCGCGAGCCGCCGCGCCCTGAGTTGCGCGGGCGTCGCGCGCTCGTCGCCCTGACCGACGGGGTTGATTCGACCAGCGAGGCCGACTTCGCGGATGCCCGCGCACGCCTCCAACAAACCGGCACGCTCGCCTATTTCATCCAGGTCAACACGGAGGATTTCGTCGAGGAGAGGCTGATGAAAGACTGTCAGGACGACGGACGCCTGAGTCTCTCGCGCGTGCAACTGCAACGCTACCGCAAAATCTTCGACCCGCGCGCCGAAGCCGCCGACTACGCGAACTTCTGCCGCATGGGGCCGTTCGAGCGCATGCAGATCAGCCGCTCGCTCTACCAACTCGCCCGCCGCGAGATGCAGGAACTCGCACGCGACTCCGGCGGCAAGACCTTCAACGCCGCCGACCTGCGCGACGCCCGCGCCGCCTTCGCCCAAGTCGCCGCCGACATCGGCAAGCAATACAGCCTCGGCTACTACTCGACCAACAAGGCGCGCGACGGCGGCTTCCGCCGGATACGAGTGGAAGTGCGCGGCCTGCAAGGCGCGCAGGTCACCGCCCGCGAAGGCTATCAAGCGCCGAAGAGTTAAAACATTTCTACCCGGAGGGAATCAATCTTCATGCCTCATCACAATCCGTTTGATCGCATCGTTCTCGTCGTGCTCGACAGTCTCGGCATGGGCGAGATGCCGGACGCCGCCGCGTGGGGCGACGCGGGTTCGGATACGCTCGGCCACATCTGCGCGTCGCGCGAGGTGCGGCTGCCGCACCTGCAATCGCTCGGACTCGGCAACGTGCGCCCGCTCGCACATGTCGCGCCCGCCGCGAGTCCGCGCGGCTCATACGGCCGCTGCGCCTTGCAGTCGAACGGTAAAGACACGACAACGGGACACTGGGAGATGGCCGGGATCATTCTGGACGAAGCGTTCCCCACTTACCCCGAAGGCTTTCCCGCCGACGTGCTCGCGCGCTTCGTCGCGGAGACGGGCGTGCCCGGTGTGCTCGGCAACTACCCGGCTTCGGGCACGGAGATCATCAAGGAGCTCGGCGCGGAGCACGTCCGCACGGGCAAGCCCATCGTCTATACCTCCGCCGATTCCGTCTTCCAGATCGCCGCGCACGAAGAGGTCATCCCCGTCGAACGTCTCTACGCGATCTGCCAGGCGGCGCGGCGCATACTGCGCGGCGAGCATGAAGTCGGGCGCGTCATCGCGCGTCCCTTCATCGGCACGCCCGGCGCGTTCCAGCGCACCGAGAACCGGCACGACTACGCCGTCCCGCCGCCGCGCGAAAACCTGCTCGTCGCCCTAAGCGACGCCGGGCTGGACGTGGTCTGCATCGGCAAGATCGCCTCCATCTACGATTCGCTCGGCGCGACGCAGGACTTGAAAGCCAAGAACAACGACCAGGCGATTGACCAGACCATCCGCGCCCTCGCCGACGACGGCACGCGCGGCCTCGTCTTCACCAACCTCGTCGATTTCGACATGCTCTACGGTCACCGCCGCGACGTGGAAGGCTACGCCCGCGCCCTCGAACACTTCGACGCGCGCCTCCCCGAAATCGAGGCCGCGATGAGCGAACGCGACCTGCTGATCCTCACCGCCGACCACGGCAACGACCCCACCTATCGCGGTACGGATCACACGCGCGAATACGTGCCGCTCATCGCCTACGGGCGACGCGCCCGTCCCGGCGTCAACCTCGGCACGCGCCGCTCCCTCGCCGACATGGGGCAGACCGTCGCCGAAAATTTCAACTTGAAACTCGCGGCGGGCGAAAGTTTTCTGCGAGATATAACCGAATGACGGGTGACAAGTTAAAACTGCGCGTCTTGATCTCGTCACCCGTCGCTATAGCGTAGGGTCTTTGATGACTGCGATGTAGGGGAGGTTGCGGTAACGTTCGGCGAAGTCGAGGCCGTAGCCGACGACGAAGGCGTCCGGGATGGTGAAACCGAGATAGTCGATGGGCACTTCGCGCAGTCGCCGCTCCTGTTTGTTGAGCAGGGCGGCGAGTTTGACGCTCGACGCGCCGCGCGAATGCAGGTTCGCCATGAGGTAGGAGAGCGTCAGCCCCGTGTCCACGATGTCCTCGACGATGAGAATGTCGCGCCCCTCGATGGGCACGTCCAAATCTTTCACGATCTTGACCTCGCCCGACGAGCGCGTGGACTCGCCGTAACTGGAGATCGCCATGAACTCCACGCCGACGCGCATGTCGATGGCGCGCATCAGGTCGCTCAGGAAGATGAACGCGCCCTTGAGCACGCCGAGCAAGAGGGGATTACGTCCCGCATAGTCGCGCGCGATCTCCGCGCCGAGTTCCGTGACGCGCGTCTGAATCTGTTCCGCGCTGAACATCGGCGCGAGGTTGTCGTTGGTGAACTCGCTGGGGACGGGAGCGGCTGTGGCTGACAAGGGCGGCCTCCTCTTGACTGCGTCGGATGCGGAAAATGTCGGAGCTTGAAAGTGCGTCTGAAGGGGCGACGCCGTTTGCGCTTTGCGCCTTCTGGTGCGACATACTAAAGTAGCCGCTCGCCACAGGTCAATGGAGTTGCAAGCTGTCAGCTATTAGCTATTAGCTGTTAGCTATTAGCTGTTAGCTTTCAGACGAAGCAAACAACGCTGCCGATGCTTGGAACAATGTTTCAGTTTTTGCTAACAGCTAACAGCTAACAGCTAATAGCTAAATCTTATGCCCGAAGAACAATCTACCCGCGACCGCGTGCGCGCCCTCGTGCGCGAGGTGCTCAACAACGCTCTGCCCGAAGACGAGAGCGAAAACGCCGCTCAAACGGCGACGCCTTCATCCGCGAGCGCGGCCGTCCCGCCGCCCTCAAGGGCGACCGCGCCGGCCGCCGCGCCGCCGCTACCACTGCGC
This sequence comes from Pyrinomonadaceae bacterium, assembly GCA_035644995.1. Classification (GTDB taxonomy): domain Bacteria; phylum Acidobacteriota; class Blastocatellia; order Pyrinomonadales; family Pyrinomonadaceae; genus JAIVJZ01. Next base: position 3,853 of record DASQNL010000060.1, read on the forward strand.
CCCGAGGCCAAAGCGACGGCGGCGAGCGCGACGGACGAGCGACCTCTCGCGCGCGACGAATCCGCGAAGACGGTTATCACCGAATCGGACGTGCGCGGCCTCGAACGGGGCGCGCGCCTGCGCATCGCGGAGAGCGCGCGCCTGACCCCGCTCGCCGCCGACATCGTCCGCGAACAGGGCATCGAACTCGTGCGCCGCGCCCCGCGTCGCGGCTCGCGCGAGAGCAAGTCAATCGCCGTCGGCGCGGATCACGGCGGCTACCCTTTGAAGGAAGAACTCAAAACTCACCTCGCCGAACTCGGCCACCGCGTCCGCGACTTCGGCACGAACTCGACCGACGCCGTTGACTACCCGGACTTCGCGCACGCGGTCGCCCGCGCCGTCTCGGACGGCGAATGCGAACTCGGCATCATCATCGACGGCGCGGGCGTCGGCTCCGCGATGACGGCCAACAAAGTGCCCGGCGTGCGCGCCGCCGCCTGCTACTCCGTCAAAGTCGCCGTCAACTCGCGCGAGCACAACGACGCCAACGTGCTCACGCTCGGCAGCGGCACGATCACCGCCGCCGAGATGCGCGAGATCGTCGCCGCGTGGCTCTCCACCGAGATTAAAGAGGATCGACATCGGAAGCGCGTGGCGAAGATCGTGGCGGTCGAGCGTCAATATCGCGCGTGAAGTTTCGATGCCGGATGCGCCGACGCCAACACCGCAAGTCTTCATCATCGCCGGGCCGAACGGGGCGGGGAAATCCACCCTCGCGCCCTTTCTTTTGCGCGACACGTTCGGCGTGGGCGAATTTGTCAACGCCGATACCATCGCGCTCGGCCTCTCGGCCTTCAGCCCGGAGAGTGTGACCTTCGAGGCCGGACGCATCATGCTCACGCGCCTGCGCGACCTCGCCCGCGCCCGCGCGAGCTTCGCCTTCGAGACGACGCTCGCCACGCGATCCTACGCCGCCTTCGTCGCCGCCTTACGGCGTGAGGGTTACGAATTTCAACTGCTCTACCTCACCTTGCGCAGTCCGGAACTGGCCGTCGAACGCGTGCGCTCGCGCGTGCGCCTCGGCGGCCACCATGTTCCCGAAGCGGTCGTCCGCAGGCGTTTCCTGAGCGGCGCGCGCAACTTCTTTCGTCTCTACCGCCCGCTGGCCGATACGTGGGGAATATACGATAATTCCACCCTCGACGCGCCGCGCCCCGTCGCCGTCGGCCGTCGAGACGAGTTTACGAAAGTGCTCCAACCGGATTTATGGCAGGAGTTCCAGAGGCGTTCCCTATGAGAGACAAACACACCAGCCCGACCATAATGCACGACGAAACAAAATCAATCGAGCAGGCCATGCGCCGCGCCGTCCGCCACGCCCTGCTCACGCACAAGCGCGCGGGCAACACCGTCGCCGCGTGGAAAGACGGGCGCGTGGTGTTAGTTAAGTCCGACAATATTCAAACTGAAGAATTGGCGAAGGGCGGGCGGAAATAATTTCAGGAGCATTCGAGCCGATGTCATATTCAAACAACGGAGATTTGGAGCACCTCGTCGAGCAGATCACGGATGTCATCGTGGCGCGGCTGAACGGGGACGCGGAGGAGCAGGCCGCGCTGTGCGGGTGCGGGTCGGCGTGTTTCAACCGTTGCCCGGAGCGGATGCAGCGCGTGGTGGATGCGGGCGCATCGCGCATCGGGTTGGTCTTGGGCGAAACGGCTTCGGCGCGGGATTGGGCGAGTCTGGTGGATCACACGTTGTTGAAGCCGGAGGCGAGCGAGGCGGACATCGAGCGTCTGTGCGGAGAAGCGGCGCAGTTTCGTTTCGCGAGCGTGTGCGTGAACCCGACGTGGGTGCGCGCGTCGGCGTGTCATCTGCGCGGCACGGGCGTGGCGGTCTGCACCGTGATCGGGTTCCCGCTCGGCGCGACGCTCCCTGACGTGAAGGCCTATGAGACGCGGCGCGCCATCTTCGACGGGGCGCGCGAAGTGGACATGGTGATCAACGTCGGCGCGTTGAAGAGTGGGGATGATTGCGCGGTGGAGTATGACATCCGGCAGGTGGCGGAGGCGGCGCACGAGCAGGACGTGCTGGTGAAGGTGATCATCGAGGCGGCGTTGCTGACGGACGAGGAGAAGGTGCGCGCCTGTCTGGCGGCGAAACGCGCCGGAGCGGATTTCGTCAAAACTTCGACGGGCTTCGCCAAAGGCGGGGCGACGGTGGCCGACGTGGCCTTGATGCGCCGCACCGTGGGACAGGAGATGGGCGTGAAGGCGGCGGGCGGCGTGAAGGGGCTGGACGACGCGCGGGCGATGGTCGAAGCGGGCGCAACCAGGCTCGGCGCGAGCGTCGGCGTGAAGATCGCGCAGGAGGCTTCGGGCGTGCGGATGGAGACCGCCAATGTGGCAGGCTATTAAATCGCGGGTGACGAAACCCTTCGGAGGGCGGCTGAGAAGATGACGTTCGCACGGGGTTATCAGGCGCGCCTGCCCGCGCTGCTGCCGCTGCTGCTGCTGCTGCTGCTGCCGGCGTGGTGGCTCGGCTGCGGGGCGGCGACGCGGGCGCAGTCTGACCGCGGCGTTTCAACCGGCGCAGACCAACTCACGAGCATCCCGCTCACGCTGACGGACAAAAACGGCGAGCCGCTGGCATTGACGTTGCGCCCGCAGGATGTGCGCTTGCTGGAGGACGGCGAGCCGCAGGAGATCGTCGAGTTGGCGCAACGCGCCGACGCGCCGCGTTGGGTCGTGCTCGGCCTCGATACGAGCATCTCGCAGGAGTACGTCTTGCCCGTGGCGAAAGAGGCGGCGCGTCATCTGTTGGAACGCGCGCTGCGCCCTGATAAAGATCGGGCGGCGATATTTTCTTTCTCCCACGGCGCGGAGGTCAGGCAATCGCTCACGGGCGAGTTCCGACTCGTTCGCGACGCGCTCGACCGACTGAAAGTGGAAATACCGCCGGGTTACCCCGGAGGCTTCATCATCGGGACTCGACCGCCCGCCGCCGCCGCCGTCGGGCAGCCCGTCGCCGGTTCCACTTCGTTGTGGGACGGCATAGCGGCGGCGAATGAACAGGTCTTTACGACGTCAGACCCGGCCGCGCTGCGCGCCATCGTGATCTT
>DASQNL010000061.1:0-8902 GCA_035644995.1 Pyrinomonadaceae bacterium
TTGCTCAAGCGTTGCTGTTTAAGAACGGGTTTCGTATCGTAGAGACGGCAGATGAGCAAGTAGAGTGCGATAAGTTTAGTTTCCACAAAACCATCTTATCCCTCATTGCTCATCTGCCTCCTCTACTCCTGATTCGCATAAAATATGTGGTTTGTCCGTTGTCCGTTGTCCGTTGTCCGTGGTCAAGAACTTGAATCTTTAGCAACTCGCTCGTCCCACCCAAACAACGGACGACTGACCACTGACCACTGACCACTGACAACTGACAACTAACATCCTTCCCAATAATGTTTCTCCAATCGCCCACGCCCGCCCCTTCGCCGCCGTCTCCCGCCACGCTCACGGAAGTCTTCGCCGAGTTGCATCACAGTTTGCTGCGCGCCTTGCCCGGCATGTTCCGTGGCCTGCTGGTGTTGCTCGTCTTCTGGCTCGTGGCGTGGATGGGGCGACGCGTCATCGCGCTGGCCGCGCCGCGCGTGCGCGCGGACACGGGCGTCGTGTTGCTGCTGTCGAGAATCTATTACTACGGCATCCTCATCTTCGGCCTGATCACCGCCCTCGGCGCGGCGGGGCTGAACGTGAGCGCGCTCGTCACCGGACTCGGCCTGACGGGGTTCGCGCTCGGCTTCGCCCTGAAAGACGTGCTCTCGAATCTGCTCTCCGGCATCATGCTGCTCCTCTACCGCCCCTTCAACATCGGCGACCAGATCAGGATGGGCGAGTATGAGGGGACGATTGAGACCATCCGCATGCGCGACACGCTCGTGCGCGCCCGCGACGGGCAACTCATCGTCATCCCCAACACGAAATTGATCACCGAAGTCGTCGTCAACTACACACAAGCCCGACAGCGGGGGGCGGAGGTTGTTGGAGGCGACGGCGTCGCGGTTCGTCCGGCCGCCGCCAACGCCAACGCGTCGGCCGCGCCCGCCGAAAGCGAGGAACACTGGCAGCCGCCGCCACAGTAATTTTACATTCTTAACGCAACCGCGCGCCCCTTTGATCGTATCTAAATGTCGAATTCTGAAGTGGAAGTTGACCTGCATGAGATCAACTAAAAAATTTACGGATATTTTTTAACAACAGAGGTACATCACATGAACAACGAACTTCTTACTACACGGCCGAGGCCGCGCGGCGCGCGACGTTTAACGCGGCTGGCCTGCGCGCTGGCCGCGTCTTTCATCTTCGTCGGGTGCAACTCGGTCGGGTCGAAGGCGACGGAGATGGGCAACCCGCAGCTTAATTTCGCCCCGCCCGCGGCGGCGACGGGCGCGGCCGGCGCGCCGCAAAATTCTTACGCCGACGTGGTGGCGCGCGTCGCCCCGGCGGTCGTCACGGTGCGTTCCGAGCGGCGCGGGCGCGCGGCGCAGCAGCACCCGTTCATGGACGATCCCATGTTCCGCGAGTTCTTCGGCCAGCGCATGCCGAACTCGCCGCAGACGCCGCGCCGCGAAGAGGGCTTGGGTTCGGGCGTCATCGTCACGGCCGACGGCTACCTGCTCACGAATCATCACGTGGTTGACGGCGCGGACGAGATCAGGGTGGAACTCACAGACCGCCGCGTGCTCACGGCGAAAATCGTCGGCTCCGACCCGCCCTCCGACCTCGCGGTCTTGAAGATCGAGGCGTCGAACTTGCCGGTCTTGCCCCTCGGCGACTCCGACAAGGTGCGCGTCGGCGACATGGCGCTTGCCGTCGGTAACCCGCTCGGCATCGGTCAAACCGTCACCGCCGGCATCATCTCCGCCAAGGAGCGCACCACTTCCGGCGTCGGCGACGGCAGTTTCGCCAACTTCATCCAGACCGACGCGCCCATCAATCGCGGCAACTCCGGCGGCGCGCTCGTCAACACGAACGGCGAACTGATCGGCATCAATTCGCAAATCCTGTCGCCCACCGGCGGCAGCATCGGCATCGGCTTCGCCATCCCCTCCAACATGGCGCGCGGGGTGATGGAGCAATTGGTCAAGGGCGGCAAGGTGCGTCGCGGCCAACTCGGCGTGCAGATTCAGGAAGTCACGTCGGACATCGCGGCGAGCCTCGATCTCAAGGAAGTGCGCGGCGTCATCATCGGCGCGGTCACGGCGGGCAGCGCGGGCGAACGCGCCGGGCTGAAACAGGGCGACGTGATCACGGCCGTGGGCGGCGCGCCCGTCAACGACGTGAACTCTCTGCGCAACCGCATCGCCAGCACCGCGCCGGGCACGGACGTAACCCTCACCATCGTGCGCGACGGGCGCGAGCAGCAGGTGCGCGCCACACTCGGCGAGTTTGCGCAGACGGCGCGGCGCGCGGGCGAACCGGGCGGCTCCGAACCGGGCAACGGCGCGACCGGCGAGGCGACCGGAAAACTCGGCCTCCGCGTGCAGCCGATCACGCCGGAACTGGCGCGCGAGTTGGAATTGCAGCCGGGCGCGCAGGGCGTGGCCGTGGCCGACGTTGACCCGAACGGCCCGGCCGCCGAAGCTGGCATTCAGCCCGGCGACGTGATCGTGCAGGCCAACCGCCAGCCCGTTCGTTCGAGCGTTGATTTGACCGCCGCCATCGGGCGCACGGGCACGCGCCCCGCGCTCCTGCTCGTCAATCGCCGCGGCAACACGATCTTTCTGACCGTCAGGCCGCGCGCGTAAAGTCGGGTCGCAACTAAAAAAGGCGACAGGCGAAAGTGAAGCCGGAAGGGGCGTTGCGCCCCGCTTCGCTTTCGCCTTTTTTCTTTTGCCTTCCTCCGGGTGCTATACTTCTCATCCTCCTGACAGACAGAAGCATAAATTTTTGGAGCGCGCGAATCGTCTCCGGCGAAGACGATTTTTCAACCGAAGTATGTCCCTCAACGAATCGCAAACTACGATGCCCGCCGCGCCGCGCGGCAAGGCCGACGCCGTGCCCAGAGATGCCGCCGCCGTCATCCTCGTGCGCGAAACGGAAGGCGGGCGCGTGCCCGAAGTTTACTGGGCGCGGCGCGGCGAACAGTTGGCCTTCCTCGGCGGCTTTCACGCTTTTCCCGGCGGCCAGCGCGATGCGGAAGACGCCGCGACGCCCGTGGAAAACTCGCCCGACCCGGAAACGGCGGCCATGATCGCCTGCGCCGCACGCGAGTTGTTTGAAGAACTCGGCGTGCTCGTCGCGCGCGGCGCGGACGCTCTGACGAAAGGCCAACTCGCTTCCGTGCTCGACGACCTCGCCTCGCGCCGCATGTCCTTCCCGCAACTGCTCGCGCACTACGGCCTGCGCCTCGACGCGCGCGATTTCACTTTCGCCGGGCGTTGGGTGACGCCGCCCTTCAGCCCGCGCCGCTTCGACACCTGGTTCTTTCTCGTGCGCTGCCCGCGCAAGCAGGAGCCGCGCGTGCTGACGGCCGAGTTTGAGGAAGGAGAGTGGACGACGGCGACGGACGCGGTCGGGCGTTGGGAACGCTCGGACGCGCTCGTCGCGCCGCCCGTGCTGTACGCCCTGAGAGTTTTGAGCGAGGGCTTGACGGAGGAGACGAGCGGGCGTTTTTTGCGCGTGCCGCAGGCGCGGCGCGAGCCTGTGCGCCGCATCGAGTTCATGCCCGGCTTCATCTGCTTCCCTTTGCGCACGCCGACGAGGCCGCCCGCCACGCACACCAACGCCTACATTATCGGCCACGGCGAACTCGTCATCCTCGACCCCGGCTCGCCCGATAAAGACGAGCAGGACGCGCTCGCCGCCTGTGTGGACGAACTCGTCGCCGAAGGCCGCACCCCGCGCGAGATCATCCTGACGCACCATCACCCGGATCACGTCGCGGGCACGGACGCGCTGCGGCGGCATCTCGGCGGTCGCGTGCGTGTCGCCGCGCACCGGCTGACGGCGGAGAGCTTGCGCGGTCAGGTGCAAGTGGATCGCTTCATCGAAGACGGCGACGTGCTGGAACTCGCGGGCGCGCCCGCTCTCAGCCTGCGCGCGATGCACACGCCGGGACACACGCGCGGCCATCTCAGCTTTTACGAGCCGCGCACGCACGCGCTCGTCACGGGCGACAACATCGTCGGCCTCGGTTCGGTTCTGATCGATCCGCCCGAAGGCAGCGTGCGCGATTATCTCGCCTCGCTCGAACGCTACCGCGCGCTCCTGCCGCACGTCAAAGTCCTCTTCGGCGGGCACGGCCCGGCGGTGGCCGCGCCGCGCGCGAAGATCGAGGAATACATCGCGCACCGGCTCGAACGCGAGCGCGACATCCTGCGCGCCGTGCGCGAGGGCGCGGCGAACGCCCCGGAGATCGTCGCGCGCGTCTACACGGACGTGCATCCGAAAGCGCACGCGTTGGCCGCCCGCGCCGTGCTGGCGCATCTCGAAAAACTCGCGGCGGACAAACTCGTCTCGCAAACGCCGGACGGAAACTTCGTCGCGGCCGATGAGGCGAACGCCGCGACAGAGTTGACGCGTTCGTGAGTCTCCGTGTCGGTTCGTCGGCGGCTCAAGTTGTCGGAGAGGTCGGATGAATTTTTGGCAGGGAGAGAAAGTGCGGCTGCGCGGCGTCGAATTGTCGGACGCGGAGGCGTTCTTTCGCTGGAATCTGGACAGCGAGATGTCGCGGCAATTGGAGCACGTCTGGCCGCCCGTGTCCGCTGAGCGCGTGCGGGATTTCGTCCGGCGGGAGTCGCTCAAAACGCTTGAGGGCGACGCCTTCATGTGGGTCATCGAAGACGCGCGGGCGGGGCAGGCGGTCGGCACGATCCAAACGCACCACTGCGAACCGCAGCACGGCACTTTCATGTACGGCCTTCACGTCGCGCGCGAGCACGCGCGCAAAGGTTACGCGGCCGAAGCGGTGCGGCTCGTCCTCAAGTATTATTTCGCGGAGCGCAGGTATCAGAAGGTCACCGTCTCGGTGCACGGCTACAACACGGCCTCCGTCGCGCTCCACGAAAAACTCGGCTTCCGGCGCGAGGGCGCGCTGCGCCGCATGATCTACACGAACGGCGAATACTTCGACCAACTCTGGTACGGGCTGACGAGAGAGGAATGGGAAGCGTCGCCTTTGAGATTGTGACGGGAGAGCGAATCGTTCGCCGGCCGCGGCTCGAATTTCAGCAATCATCCGCACGAAGAGGGAAGTAATTTTAAAGTAATGACACAGGCAAAAACTTTAGGCGAGTTGAAACGGCAAAACTATCGAGGGCGCACGGTTAAAGACGAACTGCGCGCGAACCTCATCACGAAACTGCGCGCGGGCGAGCGTCTGTTCCCCGGCATCCTCGGCTACGAAGAGACGGTCGTGCCCCAGATCACGAATGCCATCCTGGCGCGCCACAACCTGATCCTGCTCGGCCTGCGCGGTCAGGCCAAAAGCCGCATCATCCGCGGGTTGACGAATCTGCTCGACGAACAAATTCCCGTCATCTCCGGTTCGGAAGTCAACGACGATCCTTTTCGCCCCATCAGCGCATACGGCCGCCGGTTGATCGAAGAGAGGGGCGACGAGACGCCGGTGGCGTGGGTGGGCAGAGACGCGCGCTTCGTCGAAAAACTCGCCACGCCCGACGTGACCATCGCCGACATCATCGGCGACGTTGACCCGATCAAGGCCGCGAAGGGCGGCCACCTGTTGAGCGACGAACTCACCATCCATTACGGCCTGCTGCCCCGCGCCAATCGCGGCATCTTCGCCATCAACGAACTGCCCGATCTGGCGGGCAAGATTCAGGTCGGCCTCTTCAACATCATGCAGGAGGGCGACGTGCAGATCAAAGGCTACCCCGTGCGCCTCGCCCTGGACGTGATGCTCGTCTTCTCCGCCAACCCCGAAGACTACACGGCGCGCGGCAAGATCATCACGCCCCTCAAAGACCGCATCGGCGCGGAAGTCTCCACCCACTACCCGGCCGACCTTCAACTCGGCGTCGAGATCACCAAACAGGAGGCTTGGACTGAGCGCGAAGGCCTCGGCGGGCGTTTGCGCGTGCCCGGCTTCATCCGCGAACTCGTCGAGCAGATCGCCTTCGAGGCGCGCGACGACCAGCGCATCGACAAACGCTCCGGCGTCTCGCAGCGTCTGCCGATCACGGTGATGGAATCCATCGTCTCGAACGCCGAACGCCGCGCGCTCCTCACCGGCGAAGACGAGATCGTGCCGCGCATCTCCGACATCTACGCCGCCCTGCCCTCGATGACCGGCAAGATGGAACTCGAATACGAAGGCGAGCAAATAGGCTCGTCCAAGATCGCCAGAGACTTGATCAAACGCGCCGCCGGGGAAATCCACGAAGGCTACTTCGTCGGCATCGACTTCACCCCGGCCGTCCGCTGGTTCGACGAAGGCCACAACCTGCGCCTCGCCGACACGGCCTCGGCCGCCGAGTGCGTCACGCTCCTCGAAGCCGTGCCCCAACTCATCGAGACGGTCACGATTCCCTTCGACTTCAAACGCACGGACGAAGCCCAACTCATCGCCGCCTGCGAGTTCGCCCTCGAAGGTCTCTACGCCGCGAACAAGATCAGCCGCAACGAGGAAGGCGGCTACGCGGCCGCCACCAAAGCCAAGCGCGACCGGCGCGGCATGATCTATGATGACCTCACCGAGACGGGACGTTTCAGCTAAGGAGCCGCGCATGGACAGAACCTTTAACGCCGTCTATCTGAAAGTGCCCGAAGGCTACGTCGGCTTCGTCGAAGAACTGCCCGGCGTCAGCACGCAGGGCGCAGACTTGGACGAGGCGCGCCGCAACTTGAACGATGCCGTCGAGACGGTGCTCGAAGCCAACCAGGCGTTGACGTTGATCGGAACCGACGGCGACGAAGTGATCCGCGAGCCGATCTCCGTCTCGACCCGTGAATAGTCTAAACACACGCTCGCCGACCGGACTTTAAGGTTGATGATGCAGCTAAGGAATATAAGAGATGGACATAACTTTAACCGCGGTCTATCAGGAAGTCCCCGAAGGTTACATCGCATTCGTCGAAGAACTGCCCGGAGCTAACTCGCAGGGTGCGACGCTCGAAGAGGCACGCGCGAATTTGGAGGAGGCAGTCGAGTTAGTGATGGAAGCTAACCAATCGTTAACGTTGATTGGTGCTAGTGGGGAAGAGGTTATCTAAGAGCTGATGTCAATATGGCTATCTACTGGAGATGAGACAATATAATAGAAGTAATGAAATTCAAGGAATTACTAAATAGACTTACGGGGATAAGTGTTCCAATCTTTGGTGTGTCTTGGAACCCTCCGGAAATTGAAATCACCAAAGCCAGAAGGATTATCGCCTTTCTGGAGGATAGACGTGTGCTGTACGATCCTTCGCAGGTCGAAGTACCAAGATACTGTGTTACCTCTGTAAATGAAATAAGAGGTTTCTTCACGTCGGAGTTAGGCGATTTGAACTTTAATGATGAGTTGGCGAAAAGTCTTAGGGCGATGCGGGCGGCTTGCAGAAAGTTCTTGAATACGGTGGGTGAAGAAGAGAGCGATATTATTAAATTCGGCTCGCATTTGAATCACTATGCTAGTTGGATATTCATTGGCGCGCTTGGAGAATTACGGGGTGTCTTCGGCATTCATATTGCCAAAATCGCTGCTGAATATGGCTTAGATGTCGAAGATTCGTTAGCTTCAATTTTGCCAGCAGCAGATGATACAGACAAAAAACTAAAAGGCAAAAAGTTCAAACCTCTACGATGAAGTTCATACGCTATTCAAAATTCAAAGGCTTCGACGTGTCGGGCGTGAATCTGGGCGACCTGATGGAGGCGTTGCAGGACAGCTTGTTGCAGTCGGGCTTCGACGATGATTACTACTGGACGCGGCAGCGGCGGCCGCAGGACACGTCGCTCGACGCGCTGCGCGAGGCGTTGTTGCGTGCGCTCTTGGAGACGGGCGAGGTTGATGAGCGGCAGGTGGCGGAGATGCTGGCGGAGAACGAGGGGCGATTCAAGGGGTCGCAACTCGAAGAGTTGTTGAATGGGTTGATCGAGCGTTTGGTGGAAGAGGGCTTGTTGAACCTGCACGAGGAACCGGCGCGCGGGCAGCAGCGCGCGCCGAACGGGCAGACGGGGACGGGGCGCGTCGATGCGCCCGCGCCGCCGCAGCGCAACGTGAAGTTTGAGTTGACGGAGAAGGGGCTGGATTTTCTCGGCTACAAGACGCTCAGAAATCTGCTCGGCAGCATGGGCAAGAGTTCCGTCGGGCGGCACGATACGCCGCACCTCTCGACGGGCGTGGAGGCGGCGCAGGCCTCGAAGCTCTACGAGTTCGGCGACACGATCAACCTCGACGTGAACGCGACGCTGATGTCGGCCATCCGGCGCGAGGGTTTGGGCGTGCCGCTCAATCTCGAATACCGCGACCTCTACGTCCACCAGTGCGACTATCAATCTTCGTGCGCCACGGTCGTGATGCTCGACTGTTCGCACTCGATGATCCTCTACGGCGAGGATCGGTTCACGCCCGCCAAAAAGGTCGCGCTCGCGCTCGCGCATCTGATCCGCACGCAGTACGCGGGCGACTCGCTCAAGGTCGTGCTCTTTCACGACGACGCGGAGGAGTTGCCGCTGGCGAAACTGGCGACGACGCAGGTCGGCCCCTATCACACGAACACCGCCGAGGGCTTGAAACTCGCGCGTCGTCTCTTGCAGGCGCAGCGCAAAGAGATGAAGCAGATCGTGATGGTGACGGACGGCAAACCCACCGCCTGTTTTCTCGAAGGAGCGGGCGCAGTAGTGGCGACCACGGCGGCCTCGTCGAGAGGCGGCGGCGGCGACGGGGCGAGGCGTCGTGCGGGAACGGAGGCGACGCCGGGAACGCGACGCCTCTACAAAAATTCGATGGGACTCGACCCCGTCGTAATGGACGCGACTTTCAGAGAAGTGCAGGCGTGTCGCAAGGCCGGGATCATGATCAACACGTTCATGCTCGCCACGGACTATTACCTCGTCGAGTTCGTC
>DASQNL010000062.1:0-7590 GCA_035644995.1 Pyrinomonadaceae bacterium
ACCTGTCACCCGTCACCTGTCACTTTTTACTGATAAGTGAACTGGATGATCGTCTGTGTGATCAGGCTGCGGCGGTCGAGGAACGTGACGTTCATCACGACCGCGTCGCCCACCTTGAGACTGTTGATGACGCGCTCGAACTCGGCCAGCGTGTTGACCGGGATGCGGTTGACGCGCTGGATCACCATGTTCTCGGTGATCTGCGCCTCGAAGGCCAGCCCGCTCTGATCCACGTCGCGCACGAGCAGGCCGCGCACGCCCTTGAGGTTGCGCTCGTTGGCGAGTTGCGGCGTCAGTTCGCTGAGCGTGAGTCCGAGGGTCGGGCGGTCGGCGTCGCCCGGCTTATCGGAGTTGATCTTGGGCGTGCCGGGCGTGGGCGTCGGCGTCGCCTCGGCCGCGCTGCGCGGCGGACGCTCGCCCACCGAGACGCCGACGGTGCGCCGTTCGAGTTGGCCGTTCACGTCGCGCAGGAAAGTCAGTTGCACGGTCTCGCCGACGGGCGTGCTCGCCACCTTGTTGATCAAATCCTGCGAGTTGGCGACGGGCTTCGCGTTGAACTCGACGATGATGTCGTTGACCTGAATGCCGGCGGCGCGCGCCGGGCCTTCGCGCACGTCCGTGATGATCGCGCCCTTCGCATCCTTCAACCCGTAGACGCGCGCGAACTCGGCCTTCACCGAATCGAGCAGCACGCCGAGGTAGCCGCGTTTGACGCGCCCGCCGGAGACGAGTTGGCGATAGACGAAGCTGGCCTCGTTCGACGGCAGGGCGAAGCCGATGCCGTTATAGTCGCCGGTCGAGGTGGCGATCTGCGAGTTGATGCCGATCACTTCGCCGCGCATGTTGACGAGCGGCCCGCCGGAGTTGCCGCGATTGATGGCGGCGTCGGTCTGCAAGAAACGTTGGAAACTGGAAGAGACGGGCGTCGTGCGTTCGCGCGTCGAGATGATGCCGGCGGTCACGGTTTGATCGAGGCCGAAGGGCGAGCCGACGGCCAAGACCCAATCGCCCACCTGCGCCTCGTCGGAGTTGCCGAGTTTGACGGTCGGCAGTTCGCGCAGCGGTTCGACTTTGACCACCGCGATGTCCGTCTCGTCGTCCTCGCCGACGACGCGGCCGCGCATGAGTTCGCCCGACTGCAAACGCACCGTGATGCGCGTCGCGCCTTCGACGACGTGCTGGTTCGTCAGGATGTAGCCTTTCGGGTCGACGATGAAGCCGCTGCCGACGCCGCGCGAAGGGCGTTGCGGCATCTGGCGGCGAAACATCTCCAGCAGGGGATTGTCGCCCTCGCCGTCCTTCTCGTCGGAGTCGTCGTCGGTGTTGCTGTTGCCGTTCCCGTTGCCCGCCGAGCCGCGCTCGGCCGCCTGCGGAGCGGAGACGGTATCGATGTTGACGACGGCCGGTTCCACGCGTTGCGCGATCTCGGCGAAGGAGGCGGAGAGGGCTTCGGGCGCGCGGGCGTTTTGCGCCGCGCGTTGAGTATCGTTCTGCGCCACGGCGGGTCGCCCGGCGAGCATCGCCCCGATGCCGACGCCGACCACCAGACACGCCAGTCCGAGCGCAGCGATCCACACGCGCAGGCGACGCAAAATCGCTCGCTCCGCCTCATTCGTCTGTCCCTGGGGAAGTTGATACATAGAACTTTTACCGCTTTCTACCGCTCTTGAAAACATGTTGACCGCAGTCATTCATGCGCCCGCTCATTTGCCGGCTGAGTTGACCAACGCGCCCTGATTATCCGAAGCCCTTATTTCGCGCTCATGTGTGCGAAGCGAAGTCTGTCGAGTATAACGAATCGCCCGACGCGCCGCAAAGCAACAGGCGCGCGGGCGGCCGAAAGACACGCCCGCGCCGGGACACACGATTGACAAACTTCCCGTCAATGATTTTCGTTGACACACACAAGCGGCAAGACTATGCTGCCCCGGTCTCACGTTCCCACGGCTTACCGTACCTCAATGCGGCGAACCTACCCGTAACGCTCCATGCCACACCACTCACAACGTTGTGGCCGAACCTCAACCTTCCGCTAAACTTAAGGAGCTAACAATGATGCGATCCGCTTCGGGAAAATCAGCCAAAAGGCTGTTGCGTGCAATTGCCCTTGTCGCCTTAGTTAGGGATTGCCTACACGGTGAACGTCGCTTACGCAAATTCAGTGTACCTCTTACATGACGCCGGTAATGGAACCACCGTTTGGTTAAGTTGTGGCAGTTCAGCCGGTAACACGATCTGGACTTGCACTTCCTCAGGCTGCCTCGCGCATTACGACGATTCGGGTGGCGTCAATCAATCACTCGCAAACCAAATGTGTGCCGAGCAAGGTGTCGTCGCAATAGTAGAGTCAAATCAATGATGATTCCCGGTTCACTCACCCGGATTTTTCAGTTTCGGGATGAGTTTAAAGACGCAGTCCGATACCTGTGTCGGGAGCTTATCATGCAACGATTGATGATTTTTGCGCTGGTGTTTCTGCTGACTAACCCCGGCTATAGTCAACCGGCGACACAAAAGCCGACGGTCAGCGACATCGAGGTGCAAAAGTCCGCGCTGCTCTCCGAATTGCAAATCCTCGCGTCGGATTCTTTGAAGTTGGACAAGCCGCTCGCGCGTGCGCTGGCGCAGGCCGAGATCGCGGATGCCGCGTGGCCGCTTGACGAGGAGTGGGCGCGGAAGTTGCTGCGCGAGGCGTTTGAACTGACGCTTCCCGTCGAGGCGGAGCAGATCAGGCTTCGTGCGAAGCCGCGCGGCGCACCGCTCGAATTACCGACGGGCGAGGAAGTGTCGAGAAATCTGGTGCGCGGGCGCGTGCTGAGAGTCGCCAACCGCGCTCATAACTTCGGCGACGAATTGGTTAAGTTGAGTCTGGAGAAATTGGGCAGCTACGAAGCGCACCAGAACTACGCTTCCTTAGCCTATCAAGCGGCCAAGAGCGGCGATAAAGAACAGGCGAGTGATTATATCCTCAAAGCCATAGAAGCCGACCCTACTTATATCGGGACTGTGGATGTGATCAACGAGTTAGCGATGAAAGACCGAGCGGCGGCCGACAGCCTTATCCTACAATACATAGAACAGCTACGAAGATTTCCTCTCGCTTATGCAAACCAAAGTGTCATAAGGACGGGCTTCGGGCTGGACATGCTCATTTATCCGAGGTCGCTGTTGCGCCTGCAAGAGCAGCAGAGCATCCCGCCGCCGGGAGCCGCCGTGATGCGGGCTTACGTCGCATACGAAATTGAGCAGGTCGGTAAGTTGAAGGGCGTCGCGCTCCAAAGAGCGAGATTAAAACTCCTCGGTATCTGGGAACCGCTCAAAAAGTACGCGCCGGAGTTGACGGCGAGATTTATGGAACTGGAGGCGCACAGTCGCGCTCCCGGCGACAACTCACCCTTGCCGACTAAACAGAACAGCCGGCAGCAAAACAAAGAGCGTTATGAAAAGCGACTCAAAGACGCGCTCGACTCAGGCATAGCCGACGACCTGACCATCAACTTCGCCATCTCGCGCGCCGACTTCGAGCGCGCGCGCAAGCTCATCGCCAAACTCCCGGACGGCGCGCGGAAAACTCAGTACACCGACATGTGCAATGCGAAGGAGGCCGTCAGCCTCGCCGCCCGTGGCGACCTCGCGGGCGCGGAACGCCTCGCCGAACAACTGATGCGCGCCACCTCTTTGCTCGAAGCCTATCCCGCCATCATCAACCGCTGCCTAGCCGATAAGAACAGGACGTGCGCCGCGAGCCTCTTAGTCCACAAGGCCGTCGGCCAACTCAAGCGCGCCGACCTGACGCCGAACACGCCGCCCGCCGGCATCCCCTTACCCGTCGTCACGAATCGAGAGTTCGACCCAGTGCTCTCCGGCCTCTCCAAACTCGCCGCGCTCATCGCCCCGCTCGACGAGCAACTCGCCCTCGAAGTTCTCGACGAAATAGTCGTCGCCGCCAACTCAAGCGCGCTCGATACGGAACAGGCGCGCACCGGGTTGGACGTGGAACTGTTTCGCCGTCTGTCGTCGAAAAACGAAGTCAGGGTGAGACAATCGGCCGAGGCATTAAAGGATCGCCTGCGCCGCATCGTCGCGCTCGCCGCCATCTATCAGGCGCAGGCCGCCGCGCTCGCGCAGCAGCAGCAGCAGCAGGAGGCCGCGAAGAAGTCGTCGCTAAACTAGATTCTGTTTTCTTTGCCGAACGCTTCCGCCCGCGCGCGGTACATCGCGGCGAGCGCGGCGATTCGCGGCAGACGCTCCTTCAAGGCGTTGGCTGATTGGAGCGCGCGCGCCTCATTTTTCGCGGCGAGCGTTTTGAAAATTTCGGCGTCGATGCCGGGACGCCCTAGTTCGGCGTCTTTGCAGGGGTTGGCGTTGGCCGCCGCCACCGCTTCGTCGAGCGCCTCAAAGGCCAGCTCGACGTTCGCCGGCGCAATGGCCTGCGCCAGTCCGCTCAGGCTCAAGGCGAGCGCGGGCGAATTGGGCGCACTTGCCTTGAGTTGCTTGACGGCCTGATACGCCAGCGCGTTCGCGCACGCTCCGTCTTTACGCTTCACACACCCGCCGATCAAAGTTGGATAGACGCGCAGAATGGATTCCGCCTGACGCAACAGTTGCGCCGGTTTTTCCGCGCCTGCTCCATCGTCCTTCGCCGCCAGACTCAGAGACTCATCGGCGTTGACCCGTTCGATCAGGCTCGACTTCTTTTCGCCGTCGGGCAGCAGTTCGATCAACTTACGCAAGTTGACGAAATCCTGACGCCCCAATGCGCGGCCGATGACATCGTCGTTGGGCTGGCCGCTCTTGAGGGCTTCCTTAATCGCCGCATCCTCTCTCGCCCGCCGCGTCTCGGCATCGCTCCCCGGCCGGGGCAGGCTGCCGTCGTCGCCCGGCCTCCGGCTCAACTTCTCCAACTCCATGAACGCCCCGGTCAACTCCGGCGCGTACTGCTTGATCGGCAGCCACGCGTACATGAGATACGTGCGCAGGTTCTTAAAACTCTCCGGCTCGGAGCGGGCTACCTGCGTCATGCTTTCGACGACGTAGCTCGCGTATGCCTTGATTAAAGCGGGATTGGGCGGCGCGGTCTGTTCCCTGTGACCGAGATGACCCGCCATCATAGAGAACAGAAAAATATGCACCCGCGTCGCGCTCACAGTCGCCATCGAGAGCGGGGTAACTCTCAACTCTTCGATGTACTCCATCAGCAATTTGTCGGCGGCTGCCTGATCTTGTTTGGCGAGATTGGGGATGATCTCCACGAGAGTCATTACTGTCGGCTCGGCCTTGATGGACAGAGAGGTGTACTTACTGACGGTTTCGATGTCGCCCGCACGCAGCGATTGTAAAGCAAGACTTCGATACCTTTCGACCTGCTCCACGCGCCCCAACTCCCGCGCCCCGAACGAAGTCAACTCGTCGGCGAAGGCTTTCTCGCGCCCGGCGACGGCGAACACGCGGTTGCGCATCTCGGTGCGCGGCCAATCGAGACCCGTCGGCGGCGTCTGCTTCGCCCCGATGGGCTGGCTGCGCAGGCGTTCGCGTTCCTTTTCCTCCGGGAACGTCAGGACGTAGGCTTCGCGCAGCAACTTCTTCGCCCACTCGCGGTCTATCGTCCACGCGGCGTCCGCGATCTCCACTCTGGCGCGCGCCTGCGCGAGCGGCGGCAAAAGTTTCAACGCCTCGGCCTCAAGGGCTTGCAGGTCGAAGCGCAGGGCGTTTCGCTTCTGCATCGCTTCCGCCTCGCCGTCCGGTTTAGCCGCGACCGTCTGTGCGTGGGAGGCACAGGTCGTGAAAAGGATGAAAGCTAAAAGGAGTTGAATTCGTCGCATCATAAATCACCACGCGTTGAGGAAGCGGAGAGAGGATAATTCGAGTTCAAGCCGCGACTACGAAAGGGTGTGAGTTGTTTCAGCGAAACGGAGAATGAAGCGGGTTCTAACGAGAACGCGCGCGAGCGGAGAGTAGCAACGACGAAGGGGGCGCGTCAACGATTTTATCGCAGGCCGTCAGCCTTCCGCTTCGCGCACGATCTCATCCGCCGGTTGTCTCTCCCGCTCCGCCCTGCGCTCTCGCCGCTCGCTCCAACGCGTTTCGGAGATGATGATGCCGGTGAAGA
Source organism: Pyrinomonadaceae bacterium (assembly GCA_035644995.1). GTDB lineage: Bacteria > Acidobacteriota > Blastocatellia > Pyrinomonadales > Pyrinomonadaceae > JAIVJZ01. The sequence continues at coordinate 6,110 of DASQNL010000062.1, forward strand.
TTAACGCCGCGCCCGCCCAGCCGCGCCCGCCCATCCATTCGCTCGCGCCGATGACGGCGACGGCGAAGGCCGTGGCGAAGACGGGTTCGAGGCTGAAGATGATGGCGGCGTGCGTGGCGGTGGCGCGCGCCTGCCCCCACGTCCAGCAGAGGAACGCGCCGACGGTGGCGACCGTCGCCAGATAGACGAGTTGCCACCCGATCCGCGCGCTCCACGCGAGCGGCAGCGTCTCGCGCGCGAACGCGGCGGGCATCGTCTCCGCGCCCGCGAAACTTCCCCACGCGCGCAAGCCCACCCACACGACGGCGAACAGCACGGCGACGGACACGACCTGCAAGACGGTCAACTGCCGCACGTCGTAGCGGCGCGCGTAGACGCTCATCAGCGTGATGTGCGTGGCGAACAAAGCGGTCGCGGCGAGCGTCAGCATATCGCCGAGATTGACGCTCGCGTCCGCGCCCTGCGGCGCGAGGATGAGCAGCCCGCCGAGCGAGGCGAACACGACGCCGAGCAAATTTTCCACGCCCGGCCGCGCGCGCAGGATGAGGTAGGCGACAAAGGGCACGAGCGGCGTCGTCAGTCCCGTCACGAAAGCGGACTTCGAGGCGGTCGTGTAAACCTGCCCGGCCGCCTGCAACCCGAAGCCGACGCCCATCAAGAGTCCGAGCGTCGCGCCCGCGCGCCACTCCTCGCCGCGCGCGCGGGCGAGCCGCAGCGGAAACATCGCCGCCATTATCAACGCCGCCCCCGTGAAGCGCACGAACATGTAAGCCATCGGCGGCCACACGCCGAGGATGTCCTTCGCCATGAAGAAGGTCGAACCCCAGATGAGCGTCGTCAACATCAACGCGCCGTCGGCAGCCCATTCGGATTTCACTCGCATATCTTTGAACAGTGACGGGTGACGGGTGACAGGTGACAGGATGGAGACGGATTTTAAATCCTGTCACCTGTCACCCGTCACCCGTCACTCTCTTACGGTCTGAGCAAAACTTTCAAGACGCCGCTCTCGGTCGCGCGTTGCATGGCGCGCAGGCCGTCCGCGAGCGGAAACTCTGCGGTGACGAGGCTCGCCACCTCGACCGCGTCGCGCGCGAGCAGTTCGAGCGCGGGGGCGAAGCGGCCGCAGCGCGAGCCGACGACGCTGATCTCGTCAACGACGATGCGCGCGGCGTCAATCTCGGTCGCGCCGTGAAAAGTAGACTTCAAGACGACGACGCCGCGCGGGCGCGTCAGTCCGACGGCGAGCGCGAAGCCGCCGCCCGCGCCCGAGGCCTCGACGACCACATCGAACGCGCCCGGCCGCGCGCGCGGCAACTCGTCGGCGAACGCGGTCTCGACGCCGCGCGCGCGCGCGATCCGCAGTTTGTTTTCGTGTCTGCCGATGAGCGTGACGCGAGCGTCGCTCTGCGCCTTGACGGCCTGCGCGCAGAGCAGACCGAGTTTGCCGTCGCCGACGACGGCCACGCGCGTGTCTCGGT
>DASQNL010000063.1:0-2822 GCA_035644995.1 Pyrinomonadaceae bacterium
ATGTCGCCGATGATGCGCACCTGATTTTCGTCGTGCATCTCTTCGAGAGTCTCGGCGGCGGTCTCGTCGTCGAGCGCGGCGACGACCTCCGCGCCCTGCCGGAACGACAGAGCCTCCGCCAGCCGCGCGATCTCGACCGGATGCAGGCGCGACAACTTATCGCGCGAAGACTTCAGACGCACGCCTGCCGCGTCCGTCGCAAGGTATCCCACGTCCGCCCAGTCGATCACTTCGACGGGGCGGCGGCTGCCGAAGAACCCTGCGGGGGCGAGCCTGCGCCAGAGACCTTGCAGGCTCACGTCCGCGCCCGTCACGCGCCATTCGCCCGCGACTTCTATGAGTTGCACGTCTTTGACGCGCACGACGCGCTTGCCGTCAACGTCGATCAACTGCTTGTCGAGCACGTCGCGCGCGAGCAGCACTTCGCCCTCGCGCCGTTTGAAGTCGCGCAAATCTAATAGATCGAAGTTGAGTTGTGCGCCCGCCTCGCCGAAGCGTGCGACGCGCACGCGCGGCAGGAAAATGTCGCGCCGCATGTGGCGCGCGACCAGACCCGTCACGGGCGGGTGGTCTTCGCCGAGCCGCACGATGACATCTTTGATCGACGCCACAGGACGGCCTTCCACATCGCGCACGGGGCGGCGAAGCACTTGCGACAGATAGAGCATGAACGGATATTAAAAGGGGAACGGGAAAAGGGGAAGCGGCAAAGAATTGATTCATTGATCCATTTCTTCATTGATTCAATGAACCGATGGATCAATGGATCAATTAGCCATCTTTCCCTTCAAGATTTTAATGGCGCGTTCGAGCGCGGGGTCGCGCCCGTCGCGCAGGTCGCGGCGCGTGGGCTGGACGAGTTCGTCGGGCGTGACGCCCGCGCCTTCGAGACGCGCGCGGCGGGCGGTGCGGAAGTCCATCTCGCTGATGTCGAGGAGTCCGCCGTCGGGCAGCGTGTGGCGGCGTCGTATGGCGAGGACGCAGCCGCACGTGTGCTCGCCGATGACGCGCGCGCGCTTCGACTCCTGCAACGCGGCGGCGAAAATTTCCGCCGCCGACGCCGTGCGCGTGCTCGTCAGGACGACGATCTGACCGCGAAACTCCGCGACCGCGTCCGCCGCGAACAGCATCGCGGCGCGCGTCTGCGGCGAGGCGGCGACGCGCCCTTCGCGGTCTGTGAACTCGCCGAGGTTCGTCCCGCGCGGGAGGAAGGCGGAGGCGATGTCGGTCATCGTCTCGGCGTGGCCGCCGCCGTTGTCGCGCAAATCTATGACGAGGCCGCGCGCGGCGCGCAACTCCTCGCGGCGCAGGGCGCGCATCAACTCGCTCGCGATCTCCGGCAGGAACATGTTGAAATTGAGGACCGGAAAGCCTTCCGTCTTTTCGACGCTCAGCGCGGGCGGCCTCGTTTGCAGCACGCGGCGCAGGCGCACGCTCTTCCTGGACGTGCGTGCACCGTCGCCTTCGTCCGCGCGCCGGAAGACTGCGTTAACGAACGTGTCACGCGCGCCTTTGAAAAGGCGTGCGGCGGCCTGTTGTCTGGCCGCTGTGTCGGTCGACGCGCCGACCTCTTCCGTCAGACGCCGCGCGAAGACCTCTGCGACCGCCTCGCCCTCGATCTCCAACAACTCGTCGCCCGCGCGCACTCCCCTGCGCTCGGCCTCGCCCCCGCGCTCGACCGCCGTGACGACGATCTCGCCCGCGATCTCGCGCAGGGAGACGCCGACGCTGATGTAGGTCGGTCGCTGCCAGTCGAAGCGCTCGTCGGGCGCGTAGACGCGCGTGTGCGCGTCGCGCAGGCGGCTCGTCAAGCGTCTGAGGATCGCGTAGAACTCCGTCTCGCCGCTGGCGTTCGCGGCGAGCGGGCGCAGGCGCGCGCGCAGTTCGTCCCAGTCAACGCCGTTCAAGGCCGGATCGTAATAACGCTCGCGGATCGTGCGCCACGCTTCGTCGAAGACGATGAGACGGCCTTCGCGCGTCGCGGTCGTTACGCGTTCGCTGGCGGAAGAAGCGGAAGAAGGGGAAAGGGGAAGGGGGAAGGGGGAAAGGAGAACTAAGAGGAACAACGCGAGCGGCAACGCACGATAACCGAGCGCGCGAAAATTGCGAGTTGGAAACTGTCGCATCAACTTTTTCCCTTCTCTTTCCCCTTACCCCTTCCCCTTTAACCTTCGGTTCATTCCTTCCCCTTGTTTTCATCCGGCGGTCGCCGGAAGTTGTAGCGCAGCAGGACGCGTATGGGGAAGGCTTGCCCGTCGCGCATGGCGGGGCGGAAATGCAGTTGGCGCACGGTGGAGACGACCGCTTCGTTCAAACCGTATCCGGCCCAGCGCACGATCTCAATATCTTTGACTTCGCCGCTTGCGTCAACCTCCACGAGCGCATCAACGGTCGCCTCTGCCGCCGCGCGCCGCGCAGTCTCGGGGTAGGCGGGTCGCAAACTCCTGTAGGGTTGCGGAGCGCGGAAGCCTGCGGCGGCGGGGCTGCCCTCCTCCGGTTCGTCTTCAAATGCGCTCGCCGAGGCCGCGCGCTCGCGCGCCAGTTGCCGCTCGCGTCTCTCCGCCTCGCGCACTTTGGAGATCGTCTCCGCGTAGCGCGACGCGCGCGCGCGCAGTTCGGCGAGCATGGCCTTCTCCGCTTCGGCGGGCGTCGTCGCCGATTCCGCGTTGAAGCTCTCCCACAGGACGAGTCGCCCCGTCTCTGCGCTGACGAGAAACACGGAGGCGTAAGACTCGAAATAGTCCGCGCGCGAGGTGGACGTGCGACGCAGCGTGTCGGCCTCGCCCGTGAAATAAAAGTCGCAGCCGATGGCCGCGCCCAGA
>DASQNL010000064.1:0-12703 GCA_035644995.1 Pyrinomonadaceae bacterium
CGCTCGTCTCCGACACTGATCAATACAAGCGCGACGCGCCCGTCACCTTGATGACCGTTCACTCGGCGAAAGGTTTGGAGTTTCCGCTCGTCTTCATGGTCGGCCTCGAAGACGGTCTGTTCCCGCACTCGCGCTCGGCCACCGACCCGGCCGAACTCGAAGAGGAGCGGCGGCTCTGCTACGTCGCCATCACGCGCGCCGAGCGGTTTCTCTACGTGACGCACGCGATGAAGCGGCGCGTCTACGGCGAAGAGTTGGCGTCCGAGCCGTCGCAGTTTTTGAACGAGATGCCGTTCGACTTGATGGAAGATTTGTCGCGCGGCCCCTCTTGGCTCTCCTTCGCGCGCAGTTCCGACCGGCTGGAGAACGCCCACGCCGCACGCGCCTTGCGCGGCCAGCCGGGCGGCGCGACGCGCCCCGAAAAACCTTACGAGGGCAAGACCTACAACAGCGCGGACTCCATCGCCGAATTTTTCCGCCAGCGCGGCCAGCAAGTGAACCCGCGCAGCGCGCCGACGCCGCCGACGCCGTCGCCCACGATCAAACGCCGCGCGGAGGCAGGCGGCAAATCTTCGAACGCACCGGCTGCGAACGACGCGGGCGGTTTCGCGCCCGGCGCGCACGTCAAGCACGCGAAGTACGGGCGCGGCCTCGTCCTGCGCCGCGAAGGCACGGGCGACGCCGCCAAACTCACCATCAGTTTCCCCGGCTTCGGCCAGAAGAAGCTGATCGAAAAGTATGCCGGGCTGGAAAAAGCCTGAGACAGTTGTCAGTTGTCAGTAGTCAGTGGTCAGTAGTCGGAAGCCGGAAGTCGGAGGTAAGGTATCGGGACAAAACGCGCGCTCGGTTACTTTCCGTCTCCTGACCACTGACCACTGACTACTGACTACTACTGACAACTGACTACTGACTACTGACTACTGACTACTGACTACTGACTACTGACTTCCGTCTTCTCACTTCATCATTTATCTTTTCTCCGCTCCCTGTCATAATCCTCACGCGCTCCGGACGGTCGCCCTTGCTGTTGCACTAACCTTGAGTCGTCGTTTAATTCAATGTAAGGAATCACAGCCCATGAAGTTCCCCCTCTCCGTGCGCCGTCGCGGCGCGTTGCTCGTCGTCTTGGCCGTCTCGTTGTTGCTCGCTCCCATCCGGGCGCAACGTCCCGCCCCGAAGCCCACGCCCGCCAAGCCAGCCCCGGCGCGACCGACGCCCGCGGCCGAACAAGCTCCTGCCGTGACGTTCGACACTCTGCTGTCGGCCGACGCTTACGGCATCTACGCGGAGTTGCGCGCGGTCGGCCGTCATGCCAACGCCGAGGAGATGAAGCAACTGCTCGCGCCGTTCAACTTCGAAGGCAGCGGCGCGCCCGACGAAATGTTGGCCTTGTACAACTTCATCGAGTCGCACGCCGACGCGCTGCTGACGGCGCGTTTGATGTTCGCCACGATGCCCGTGCGCGCGGGCTTGCCGGAAACGTTGCTCGCCCTGGAAATGCCTTCGGCCGAGGAGGCGCGAAAATTCGTGCCGGAGTTGAGGCAGTTCGCCGCCGCCAACATCGCGCCGCCGAAGGTCGCCCCGGCGACGACGACGTTGACGACGAACGCGACGCTCGAAATCTCAAACAGCACGCGACGGCGCGCCCGCCGGCGCGCGCGGACGCATGAGGCCGCGACGGAAAACGCGACCGGCGGACGGCGCGCAGCTTCGCCCGCCGCGCCGCCGTTTCAAATCAAGCGCGCGGGCAGTCTCATCGCCATGAGCAACGCGAATTTCACGTTCAAGGATTTACACGGGACGGGTGAGGCGTTGCTCGTCAACGAGCCGCAGTTTCAGGCCGCGCGCACGCGCTTCAGTTCCGATACGCTGTTCGCCTATTTCCACCCCACGCGCATGATGAGCAGCATGAAGCAGCGCAACGAGGCATTGGAGAAAGAGTACCGGCGGTTGGAGGAGATAGCTCAGGCCGAGGCGGGCAAGCGCGAGGCGCAAGGAAACTCCAACCTGATCGTCGAGGACGAAACGGTGGCCGTGCTCGGCGGCGGGGGCAATATGAACATCCGCACGGACGCGAACGGCAACGCGAACTTTTCCATCACGACGGGCGGGAACACGAACACGTCGAACGCGAACGTCGCGCCCGCAGACGAGCCGCCCCCGACGCCGGAGGCAACCCCCGCGCCGAAGAGTGAGAAGGAGTTGGAAGAGGAACGCCGGCGCGAGCAGTCGGAGCAGTTCGCGCAGTCGCTCGCGTCGCTCGTCTTCGGCGGGCGGGGCGCGACTAACGAATCGTGGTCGGAGACAATCGGCCTCGGGGCGTCGTTCGACGGGGACGCGCTCGTCGTGCGCGGCCTCTTCATAGACCTCTCCGGCGATCAACCGCCGCGCCCGATTCCCTTCCTCCCCGTGCTGCTCTCCGGCCCGTCTATCGCCGCCGAAGCATCCGCGGTGCTGCCCGCCGACACGGACATCTTCCTCAGCGTCTCGCTCGACCTGCCGCAGATGTACGACTATCTCGCCTCCATAATGAAAATCGTCGATCTCGCCGCCGCGCAGGAAGAAGGCAAGGGCGGCTTCGGGGAACAACTCACGGCGTTCGAGAAGACCAACAACTTTCGCATCCGCGAAGAACTGATCGCCGCGCTCGGCAACGAGATCGCCATCGGCATGCCCGGCAATCAATTCTTCGGACGCCGCGCCGTCGTGCGCCCGAGCGACAACAATGATTCGCCGCCTCCGCCCTCAGGCCCCATCATTGTCATCGCTTTGAACGACAAGGAGAGCTTGCAGAAGCTCCTGCCGCGCGTGCTGAACGCCATCGGCTTCGCGGGCGCAACCGAGCAGAGCGTCGTCGAGAAGCACGGGCAGGTGGAAGTGCTCACCTTCTCGAACGGCACGCTCGCCTTCATTGATCGTTTCCTCGTCGGCGCGCCCGACGCGGCCACCATGCGCCGCGTCACCGATGCCTACAACAGCGGCGAAACGCTCGCCGCCAGCGCGCCCTTCCGCGATTCGACGCGTTGGCAGTCCAAACAGGGCATCGGGCAGGTCTATGTCGCCAGTGCGATGCTCAAGAGCACGTTCGCGGAAGTGACCAACTCCGTCGACGACATCGACGACCCGGCCATCCGCGCCTACCTCATGCGCCTCGACCCCGAACCCGGCGCGGTGACGCACCTCGCCACGCGCGAATCCGACGGCCTCATGCACGAACTCCGTCTGCCGAAAAACCTCCTCTCGCTGTTCGCGGCCAGCCAACTCGTCAGCCAGAAACTCGCCGCCATCCGCGTGAACGAGTACACGGCGCAATGGAAACTGCGCATGCTCCACGAGACGCAGACCCGGTATAAGGAGAGCCACGGCCGTTACGGCACGCTTGAAGAACTCGACGCCGAGAAAGGCGACAGCCACGGGCCGGGCGACTCGGACTGGTCGGAGACGAGCGGCTACGCGGTTAAGCTCTCCGCCTCCGGCGACCGCTACGAGGCCACCGCCACGCCCACCGGCTACCCCAAACTCGGACGCCGCTCCTACTACATAGACCAGACCGGCTCTCTGCGCGGCGGCGACACGGGCGGCAAACCCGCCTCGCAGTCGTCGCCGATCATCCTCGATTAAGAGAACGACGAAGGCGGGACGCCGAACGCGAAGGGATGACGATGAACGACGGATGACAGACAAACTTTCTTTAGAAGCTGTTTGAATGAGTCCCGTGAGGGACGATTGCTAATAGCCCGGCGATTTATCGCCGGGGGTCGGGCAGCAGGATAAAGTGTGAGTCCCGGAGGGACGATTGAATGTTCATCGCCATTCAATCGTCCCTCCGGGACTCTATGTAAAAGGCACGTTCACCAGCCCGGCCATCAATGGCCGGGCTATGATCAAATGTCCCTGCGGGACACACACAGCTTTACTTTTCAAACGGCTTCTTAGCTCATCGTTCACCCTTCATCGTTCCGTGTTCGTCGTTCCATGTTCAGCGTCCCCGCTCCACGCTCGTCGTTTCATCAAACTTTTCTCGCGCGGATCGCGTGGCGAGCCGCAAGCGCGCCCGCCCGCGCACGTTCTTCCCGATAGCGATCAGCAAATTTCGCACACACATTTTTGGAGGCTGTTTAAATGAGACTCAAATTTTTCGTCGTCACCCTGCTCGTCCTCTCCATGAGCGCGCAGGCGCGGACGCGTCGCCCCGCCCGCCGCGCCGCCGCGAACGCGCGCGCCGCCGCTGTGATCCTGCCCGCGACCGCGCCCGCCGCGCCTTACGCGCTCGACCGGACGGAGCGCGCCGGCGGCCAGGCGGGGCACACGCTGCCCATTCGCCGCGTTATTCTCGACAGCAACGGCGTCGCCTACATCGAGCGGCGCGGCATGGTGTCGGGGCACGCGGAAGTCAACCTGTCCTTCAAACAGTCGCAGGTGGACGACGTGTTGAAGTCCATGATCGTGCTCGATCTGGGGCAGGGGCGCATCGGCGCGGTCAGTTACAACTCGTCCGCGCCGCCCTCGGCGCGCATCGCGGACATCCCCTTCTCCGTCGCCTCCGCCACGCAGAGCAGCGGGCTGGCCGGGGTGCTCGGCCAACTGCAAGGCGCGCGCGTCGTCGTCGCCACGACGGCGGGTCGCACCGCCACCGGCTCGATCCTCACGGTCGAAGAACGCCGTTCGCAAATTGATTCGACGAAGCCCGCGCTCGTCACGCACGCGCTCGTCATTGCCTCCGAAAGCGGCGAGTTGTCGAGTTTCGACCTCGCCGACGTGCGCTCCGTGAAATTGATTGACGAAGGCACACGGCGCGACATTGCGGAGTTTGCCAGCGCGACGGCCGCGGCGCGTCGCCGCGACGCCAAGACCATCGTCGTCACCTCGGACGGCGCGGGCGCGCGCGAGATGCTCGTCAGTTACACGGTCGCCGCGCCGATCTGGAAGACCACTTACCGCGTCGTGTTGGATGCGTCGGGCAAGCCCTTCTTTCAGGGCTGGGCTATCGTTGACAACGTGAGCGAAGAGGATTGGAACGAAGTGCAACTCTCGCTCATCTCCGGCACGCCCGTTTCGTTCATCCAGCCGATTCAGCAACCCTTCTATCGCTACCGCCCCGTCATCCCCATGCCCGGCGACCTGCGCCTCGACCCGCAGGTTTATGAACCCGGCGAGGGAGAATCGAGCGCGAACGGCATGGGGAGCGGCGCGGGTTACGGGTCGGCGGGGGGAATGGCGAGTGACGAACCGCCGCCCCCGCCGTCTGCTACCCCCCCGCCGCAGTCGGCGGCGGGCGCGCGCCGCAGTCGCGCCGACCAGCGGCAGGACTTGCGGCTCCAGCAGAACCGCGTCAACAATCTCGCGCTGCAAGCGCCCGGCGAATTCGCCGTCAGCGCGGCCGACGCCGTCTCGCTCGGCGAGGCGATCACGAGCGGCACGAGCGTCGAGGCGGCGGCCGAGGGCAGCGAAGTGGGCGACCTCTTCGAGTACCAGATCGGGCAGCCCGTCACCGTCAAGCGCGACCGCAGCGCGCTCATCCCCATCCTGCAAACGCGCATGGAAGGGGCGCGCGTCTCCATCTACAACGAGGCCGCGCGCCGCGACCGCCCCATGAGCGGCATGCTCTTGAAGAACACCTCCGCGCTCACGCTCGAAGACGGCGCCATGACCATCATCGACGGCAACGCCTACGCGGGCGAGGCTCTCATGGAGCGACTCAAACCCGCCGAGCAGCGGCTCATCTCCTTCGCGCTCGACCTCGGCACGCTCGTCAACGTCCGCCAGAAAGAGGATCGCGCGCCCGCCTTCCTCGTCCGTATCCTGAACGGCGTCTTCGAGGCTCATTACCACCGGCAGGACAAGAAGACCTACACGCTCGCCAATCAGACCGAGCACACGCGCGTCGTCTACGTCGAACACCCGGTCAGGCCGGGCTGGGAGTTGGACGACCGTGAGACGCCCAAGCCCGAAGGCCGCAGCGCGCGCTACTACCGTTTTCGCGTCGAACTGAAACCCCACGAGCGCGCCGAACTGACCGTCACCGAACGGCAGGTGTTGCGCGACACCTACGCGCTCACCAACGTCACCTCCGACCAACTCAGCCTCTTCATCTCGCGCCGCTACATCGACGATACCGTGCGCGCCGCTCTCCAGAACATCATCGAACTCAAGAGCCGCATCGCCGCCACGGACGCGCGCCTCCAGGCGATAGAGGCCGAGATCGCCGAGATCAGCGAGGATCAAACACGCCTGCGCGAAAACATCAAAACGCTCTCGCAGACCGCCGAGGCCAAACAACTCATCGCGCGCTACGTGGCTAAAGCCGACCAGCAAGAGACGCGCATCGAACAACTGACAAAGGAGCGACAGGCCGCCCAAGAGCAACGCGCGCGCCTCCAACCACAACTCGACGCCGCCATCCGCGCCCTCAGCCTTGACCGTAACCTCTCGGAATGAACCAGCGGCGGGAGCAGCCCCAACTTTTAACCGGAGACTATTCTTGAACGACAAGAAGGCGGCCGTGGATTAAATCCACGGCCGCCTTCTCTGTTATTCGCCCTGCGTGCGGGCGCGAGTTACCTCGTCAATTCGTCCGCGATCTCTTTGGCGTCGAAAATCTTGCGCAGGATTTCGAGCATCCCGCGCGAGTCCACGGAGATCGTGCGGTTGACTGCCTCGTCGTAGTAGAAGTTGCCGACGAGCGACTGGCGGTTGCCGTCGAAGACGAGGCCGATCAGTTCGCCGCGCTTGTTGATCAGGGGCGAGCCGGAGTTGCCGCCGATGATGTCGTTGGTCGAGACGAGATTGAAAGGCGTCTTCGCGTCAACGGCCGACTTCTTCTCCACCCAGCGCGGCGGCAGGATGTAGGGAAACTTGTTGCCCTTCAAGTTGACGCGCTCGTAGAGTCCGCCGAGCGTCGTGTAGGGCGCAACCTGCTTGCCGTCTTCGACGTAGCCTTTGACCGCGCCGTAGGAGAGGCGCAGCGTGAAGGTGGCATCCGGGTAAATCTTATCGCCCTCGGTTTCAAACAGGGCGCGCGCGATCTTGGCATAGGCCGAGCGTTCGACGCCGAGCACTTCGTTGTTGTAACGCTTGCTCAGTTCGCGCGCCTCGCGGTCGATGCTGCGCGCGAGTTGGATCATCGGGTCGGTTGATTCGTCAATCGCCTTTTTCCCGCCCGCCGCGAGTTGCTTGCGGAAGGCCGCGTCTTTCAACTTCGAGCCGTCGATGAGTTCGGCGGCGCGCGCTTCGGGCGTCTTGCCCATGAGGACGCGTTTGACGAGTTCGTGATCCGCGCCGTAAGCCTCGCGCATGAAGTCGAGCGAGTCGGCGAGTTTCAACCGTTCGTAATCGTCGTACATGTTCGTCTGCGCGTAGAGCACGTTTTCGAGCGAGGCGCGGCGCGCGTCGGTGTACTCCGGCAGGCGTTCGGCGTTCGGCTTCGCGCTCTCTTCGGCGAGGCGCACGAGCGTGCGCGCGTGGTTGAAGAGAACGGTGTTGAAACCGGAGGCGAGATCGAGAAAGCGGCGGTCGCGCTCATAGGCGGCGAGGTCGCGTCGCCCCTTGGCGATGGCGTCCCACGCGTCGCCGTATTCCTTCTGTCGCTGCGGGTTCGACATCACGGCCTTGCGCAGCGTGTCCTCCGACTTCCGCTTGTAGGAGATAAGCGTCGGGTCTTTCAGGCCGCCGATTTGGCCGCGATAAACCTTGAGGGCGTTCTGCGTGCTGTTGAGTTCGTTCTGCGCGCGGCGCGTCTGCTCCTCGCCCATCGCCATGTACTTCTTCAGGAGGACTTCGCGGCGTTCGAGCATGCGGATGATGAGCGGAATGCTCGTCTCGCGCAAAGCCTCGATGTGCGCCACGGTGTTCAGGCGTTGCGTCGAACCGGGATGGCCGGTGACGAACACGAGGTCGCCCTCTTTCGTGCCGTCCTTCGAGAATTTGAGATAGCTGTCGGGGCGCGCGGGCTTACCGTTCTCATAAGCGCGGACGAGTCCCATATCGACGTTGAAGCGCGGGAACTCGAAGTTGTCGGGGTCGCCGCCGAAGAACGCGGCCTGAAATTCGGGCGCGAAGACGAGCCGCACGTCCGTGTATTTTTTGTAACGATAAAGATTGTACTTGCCGCCCTGAAAGAGCGTCACCACGTCGCTGCGCAAGGATGTCTTCTCGGTAGACTCTTTCTCGATGGCGGCAATCGCCGTGCGGCGCGCAGTGAAGGCGTCGCCGGCCGACATCCCCGCCTTGACCGCCGCGTTAACGCGATCCGTCACGTCTTCGATGCTCTGGAGGACGTTGAGTTCGTAACCGGGAATCTTGAGTTCTTCGGCGCGCGTGCGTGCGACGAAGCCGTTCTTGGCGTAGTCTTTCTGCGCCGAACTGAGTTCGCCGACGGCGTCTTCGATAATGTGGTAGTTGGTCAAGACCAGCCCGTCGGGCGAGACGAACGAACCGGAGCCGTTCGGGAAACGCACCGAGGCGAGTTGCAACTTTTTGAGGAACTCGTCGGTGACTTCAAATCCATATTTGCGTTTGATCTCGGCGCGGGGCACTTGATTGAAAGGCCACATGCCTTCGTCGGCGCGCGCGGTCGTGCCCGCCAGCGACGATAAAGCGATGAGCGCGGCCAGCATCGCCCGCGACAGTTTTCTGAAATCCATATTGCTCCTCGAAAAGGTTAAATTTGTAGGGAGTGAACCTGTTTAGAGTATCATAAGCCGCGCCGGGATGCCTCCGGACGGAAGACGCGGGAAAGGGGAAAGGGGTCAAGGTTAAAGGGGTAAATCTCAGGATGACAGAGCCTCATACGGGTTTTCACCCTTCCCCTTTCTCCCTTCACCTTTCCCCTTTTTTTGACCTATGACGAACGACGAGATTGCGCGACGCTTCCAACGCCTCGCGCTCATCATGGAGATACGCGGCGACGACCGCTACCGCGTGCGCTCTTACCGCAATGCCGCCGAGGTGATCGAGACGTGGCCGGTGCCGCTCGCCGGGGTGGCGCGCGCTGAGGGCGCGAAGGGCTTGCTGGCGATCCCTTCCGTGGGCAAGGCGATCAGCGGCAAGATCGTGGAACTCTGCGAGCGCGGCGCGTTCGAGGCTTACGAGAAGCTCACGGCGGAGACGCCCGAAACCGTGCTCGAACTGCTCGACGTGCCCGGCATCGGCATCAAGACCGCCGCCCTGCTCCACCAACAGTTCAAAATTTCTTCGCGCGACGATCTCAGGAAATTCGTCGCGGGCGGCGGGCTGGAGATGGTGGACGGCATCGGCGAGAAGACGGCGGAGCGCATCGCCGCGAGTCTGAAACTGAAATAGATCGATTCCGCCAATCCGGCCGCCGCCCGCGCCGGGCGCGGAACCTTCTGGAGACAAGCATGAATTATCCGCTCGACATCACTTTCAAGTTGCTCGCCATCGCACAGCAACTTTCGGTCAGAGACGCGCAGGGCAATTTGATCTTTTACGTCAAACGTAAAGCCTTCAAGCTGAAAGAGGCGATCACCGTCTTCGGAGACGAGGCGCAAACGAGGCCGCTCTACCACATCAACGCCGACCGCATCATAGACTTCTCCGCCCGCTATCACTTCACCGACGAGGCCGGACGCTCGCTCGGTTCGATCAAACGATTGGGGATGCGCTCGCTCTGGAAGTCGCATTATGAGGTTGAAGACGAACGGGGCGGCGCGATGATGATCGCGGAAGAGAACGCGTGGGTCAAAGTGTTCGACAGCTTGCTCGGCGAGATTCCGCTGGTCGGCGCGCTCACGGGCTATCTCTTCCACCCGGCCTACCTCCTCACGCGCGCCGACGGCACAATCGTGCTGCGCATGGTGAAACGCCCCGCTTTCTTCGAGGGCAAGTTCAGCGTCGAACAGCGCGCCCCGCTCGACGCGGAAACGGAGACGCGCGCCCTGCTCGGCCTCCTGATGTTGATCCTGCTGGAACGCAGCCGCGGTTGAGCGGGAGAAAATGAGGATGGGCGGCGCGCCTGCCGCCTACCGCCCCGTTATTGATTTCGCGTCCGGCCTGCTCGCGGCAAAGTCTCCACGAGATGATCGAAGCCGAGCCAGAAGCTCCAACTGTGATGATAGAAGGCGACGGGAAACAGGAGGGCGACGACGGAGAGGCAGGTCAGAACCAAGTCGAAGCGCGTGTTGATGACGGGCAGGCACAGCACGTAGAGGACGAGAATCACGAACTCCGTCGTGACCACGTTTGCCATGATCGCGCCGACGAAGAAGCCGTCCTCGCGTTTGAAGAGGGCGTCGCAGGCCGGGCACACGTGTTTGATATGGAAGGCACTTTGGACGATGGAAGACTCGCCGCAAACCGGACACCGCAGGCGCACGGCGCGCGACAGCGTTTTAATCATCGAGCGGCGTTGCCGGTTCACATCTTTTCACCCTCGCTCCGCCCGCCGCCGCCTCACGCGCGGCTCGTTGCGACCATCACGCCTTCGGCCTGCCGTTTGACGATGACGAGCGTGATGTCGTCGCCGGCGGGCGTGCCCTGCGCGAACTTGGTGAGGTCGGCCTCGATCTTATCGCGGATGCCGGCGGCGGTGGATTCGAGGTAGCGCGCCACCGTGTTGTAGAGGCGCACCGCGCCATACTCTTCGCCCGCCGCGTTCTGCGTCTCCGAGACGCCGTCGGAGTAGATGACGAGCGCGTCGCCGGGGTGGAGTTGCGTGCGGCCTTCGCGATAGACGGATTCCGCGAGTATGCCGAGCGGGATGCCGCCCGCCGCGAGTTGCTCCATCGAGCCTCCGGCGTGCGCGATGAGCGGCGGGTTGTGCCCGGCGTTCAAGAACGAGAGCGAGCCGCTGAGGGGGTCGAGTTCGGCGCAGAAGAGAGTGATGAAACGATTCATCGGGATCGTCTCGGCGAGATAACGATTGACGGCGGAGATGGTGTCGCCGAGCGTCTTGTGCGCCGGAATCTGCGCGTGCATCGCCGCGTGCAGACTCGACATCAGGAGCGCGGCCGAAGTGCCCTTGCCCGACACGTCGCCGAGCGCGATCACCATGCGCCCGTCGGGTCGCTCGATGAAATCGTAATAGTCGCCGCCGATCTCGTAGCAGGGGAAACTGATGCCCTGCATCTCGTACCCGGCGACGTTCGGCGCGCCGCTCGGCTGGAAGCGTTGTTGAATCTCGCGGGCGAGGTTCAGTTCGCGCTCGAAGCGTTCGCGCTCAAGGTCTTCTTCCATGAGGCGCGCGTTCTCGACGCGGATGGCGGCCACCGAGGCGAGCGTCGTCAAGACCGTCAAATGATCTTGCGAGAACTTGGCTTCGGCGAGCGGCGAGTCGGCGTAGATCATGCCGAAGATGCGTTCGCCGACGCCGAGGGGCACGGCGAGCACCGAGCGGATGCCCTGAATCGTCATGGTCGAGGACATGAAACGCGGGTCGTGCTGCGCGTCGGACGTGAGCACGGAGCGACCCTGCCCGACGACCTCTTCGATGATCGAGCGGCTGACGCGCACCTCGCCCGTCTCCTCGGTGCTGTTGCGCAACTGCGCGACGCGAATTTTGAGTTCCTTTTCCGCGTCGCGCAGCATGATCAGGCAACGCTCGGCGGGCACCGCCTCGAAGACGAGGGCGACCACTTGCCGCAGCGTCTCGTCGAGCGTCGCGGGCGCGAGCAGCGTCACGCTGACCTTGCTGATGAGCGCGAGCAGGTCGCCGTGCTGCACGGAGTTGGCCGCCGATGAGGCGGCGCGCGTCGAATTGATGATCGTGCCGACGGCGGCGGGGCGGGGATGCTCGGCCGAGCCTTGCGTGCGCGCGTCTTCGATGGCTTCGAGCAGGCCGGAGGTCGAGCGTTGGTCGGAGTTGAGCGCGATGGTCGCTTCGGGGAGCGACCCGGCGGAGGCGTCGGCGATCATGGTCGCACTCGCGCCCGCGTCTTTGTCGCGGAAGACGATCTCGGTTTCGCCGATCTGGATGCGCCCGCCCGGCGTGAGCGTGAGCGCGGAGGCCACGCGGTCGCCGTTGTAGAGCGTGCCGTTGGCCGAACCCAAATCTTGCAGGATGTAGGCGTCGCCCTCGCGCCGCACTTCGGCGTGGACGCGCGAGGCGAACGGGTCGGGGATGCACACATCGTTGCGCGCCGAGCGGCCGATGGTGATGCGCAGGCGGCCGAGCGGAAACGTGTCGGGCGCGCGGTCGGGATAATTAACGATTAGGTCTGGCATACAATTTTAGTGACAGGTGACAAGTGACGGGTGACAGGTTGAAACGGGATTTTAACCTGTCACCCGTCACCTGTCACTTGTCACTGTTCCGGTTGATTTCTTCTGCGGTCGAGTTCCCTGCCGAGTTGTTCTTCGTAGACGACGGACTGGCCGCGGAATTTGCCGCGTCGCGCGCGGCCGAAGTGGACGATGGCGGCGACGAGTTCGGCGCGCTTCAGCGTGCGCGGGTCGCGCCCCTCGGCGATGCTCAGGCCGAGATAATAATTGGCGTCCGAGTTGCCGCGCCCGGCGGCGGCGCGAAACTCGGCGATGGCCGCCGGGCGGTTCGTCGCCCACAGCGCGACGCCGCGCTGGTACTGATCCGAAGGCGAACCGGGCGACGCCTTCGCGGGCGCGCCGGGGGCGGCCGTCGCCGAAGTTGTTTCCGTGCGCGCCGGGGAAGGCTGCGGGGTGGGCGAGGCGGGCGCATCGGGCGGGCGGCTCGCGTCTTCAACCCGCCCCGTCGTCGCCGCGCGCGCGGCCT
>DASQNL010000065.1:0-2711 GCA_035644995.1 Pyrinomonadaceae bacterium
AAACAGAATTCAGAAGGAAGATCGGCTCGCGTTTTATTCTGACTCCTGGATTCTGAATTCTGTCTCCTGCTTTTTCGTTCATCGTTCCGCGTTCCTACTTCCGCGTTTTCCCGGTACGTGCGCCTTGCGGCGCGGCTTTCGGCAAACTCAGCAAGTTGGCGAAGAGGCGATACGCGCCGGGCACTCCGGCGGGCAGTTGGCGAAACCACGCGTAGGACGTGTAGACGTAATGCCCGCGCCCGATGCGCGCGTAGACCTGGCCGCCCGTCTGATCCTCTTCGCCCGCGTCGTGTGATTCGAGGAGGGGCGTGTAGGCGGGATCGAAAGTGGTGAAGTTGTAGAGGCTGCGCTCCTGCACCCAGTCCTGGAAGTCCGCATCGGTGATGCGGTTCGGGAAATTGAACGCGGGGTGCGCGGGGGCGAGGACGCGCACCGCCGCACGCTCGTCAACCACGCGCGCAATCGTCGGCGACCCGCCCACGCGCTGCGGCGCAACTTCCATGCTTGCGGCGAGCGGCGGCAAGTTCTTCGCCGCGTAGTCGGGGCGTTGATACTGCACGATGAGCGCGCCGCCGTGACGCATGAACTCCAGGAGGCGCGCGTGCTGCGCGACGAAATCGGGGCGCGTCTGCGAAGCGCGCACGCCGACAACGATGGTGTCGAAGCGCGAGAGGTCGCCCGTGGCGAGTTGCGCCTCGTCGAGCATGGTCACCGTTAATCCTATGCGCCGGATCGCTTCGGGCACTTCGTCGCCGCTCCCCATGATGTAGCCGACGCGCACGGGCGCGACGCTGAGATCGAAGACGCGCACCGTCGCCTCCGCGTCCGTGTAGTAGTAGTGCGTCCGGATGTGCGTGTAACTGACGACGCGTTGAGTGCGCCCGAAGGTGTGCGACTGCGGCAACCGGGACGGGCGCAAGCGTCGCTCGGGGAGAAAGGCGGAGGCGAAACTTTTGACGTGGTACGCGCCCGCGCGCGCGTCGCGCGGGACTGTGAACGCGTAGGAGTGCGTCACGCGCTCGCCTTCGGAGGTGAAGTTGAAGGGCGTCGTCCCCGGCGACCGCCAGCCTTCGGGCAGACTGATCCATGCTCCGCCCGTCGCAAGCAACTTGTCTGTCTGTTTAGACGCGGGCTTGACGTTATTCGTCAACTGCAAAGTCACCTGTCGCGTGCGCTCGCGCGCACCGCTCGGCACGATGATGAGTGCCGGATCGAGTTGCACGTTTAGCTCCGGCACGACGTTCACATCGCGCCGCACTTCGCCGCGCACCGCGTCCAGATAACGATACTCGACCGGCGCGCTCAACGTCTGCGGCGTCGCGCCCATGCCCATCACAACCTCACCCGTGAGGAGCGGCGGCGCGAACGCTTCCGTCTTCGGGTCATCCTTGTCCCAGACGTACATGTCGCCCGCGCCGCGCGCCGCGCGCCCCGCGCGCTGTAGCCAGTAGGGCTCTGTCGGTTCCGCATCCGCCGGCACATACACGCGAAAGTATGCGACGGCGAGCGCGGCCTCGCGCGCGACGAACGCCGTCTCGTTCTTCGACGGCTCGGCTAGTCGTTCAACGCGCCACGTGTCCGGCGCGCGCAGGCGCAACTCTTCGACGCGTCCCGCGCGCTCGTCAGACGCGAAGACGCGCACGGCGACGACAAACGATCCTCCGCGCGCCACAGTCTCCGCGTCCGCCAGCGCGTCCACGCGAACGCCGTAGGCGAGCCGCAACGCTTCGCGGAAATCGCGCTCTTTGTGCGCGAGCAGGAAGTCTGCCTCGGCGCGCGCGTCCGCAGTATCTTTGAGACGCGCGAGCGCCGCACGCGCCTTCCGTATCTGAGAGACTCCGTCGGTGAGCGCGGCGATGACGCTGCGCGGGTCGAGCGCGTTGAAAGTTTCGAGAGCACGCGCGGCATCGCGCTCGACTTGCTCAAGGTCTTTCAAGAGCGCCGTGTCGGTGAGGCCCGCCGTGCGCATGATGCCGCGCAGCGTCGTGTCGAGTCCGTCGTAAACGGTCTCTTCCACCGGCGCGGTTTGAAACGGACTCGCGGCGCGTTTGACCAGACGCACGCGCGACGTTTGCGCGCCGCGCAACTCCAGAGCGGCCTCGCCCTGCGACTTGTGCTGGCTGCGCCCCTCCATCGCGAGTTCGTAAAAACTACGCCCGAGCAAAGGATCGAAACGCCCCGTGTCAATCTCCACGATTGCCTCGCGCGTTCCCTTCTCCGCGTCGGCAGCGGCGGGCGGTCCGAATTGGCTGACGTAAAGTTTCTTCGCCTGCCAGGGGCGCAAGCCCTCCGCGAGTTGTTCGGGGAAGGCGGCGGGGTCGGCGGCGGCATCGAAGGCGAGCGGCGTCAGGTAGCCCGCGAATTGGTGTTGACCGTGACCGTCGGCGGGCGTCCCCTGCCAGCGCGAGACGACGACGAGCGGGCGGAAGCGGCGTATGACGCGCACCATGTCTTCCAAAAGTTCGCGCTCGTTCCAACGCCGCGCCGCCTCTTCGCGCGTCTTCGTGAAACCGAAATCGAAGGCGCGCGCGAAAAACTGCTCGCCGCCGTCGAGCCTGCGCGCTTGCAGTAGCTCTTCGGTGCGGATGATGCCGAGCGCGTCGAAGAGTTCCGCGCCGATGCGATTCTGGCCGCCCTCGCCGCGATTCAGAGAGAGATAGGCGACGCGCGCGCCGTCGCCGCGTGCGAGCCGCGCGATCAAAGCCGAGTCC
>DASQNL010000066.1:0-3724 GCA_035644995.1 Pyrinomonadaceae bacterium
CGGGGGCGCAAAGTAGTAAAGACCAAAGGCGCAAAGAAAACAGCCGGGGCTGCTCTTAACCTTTTCCCTTTACCCCTTTCCCCTTACCCCTTTATCCCTTCCCCTTTCCCCTTCTTTATCTTACTGGTCGTCCGGCGTGCCGTAGGCTTCGAGTCGCCGCTGGCGGCGCGCCTCGCGTTCTTCGCGCATGCGCTTGAGTTGGTCGCGCTGTGCGGGCGTGAGCAGGGCGAGGAGTTCGGCGTGCATCTTCTCGAAACTGTCGCGCAGTTCGCCGCGCAGTTGTTGCACGCGCTGTCGCTGTTCGGGCGTGAGCGTCGCGCCCTGCTGCTGCCGGCGCAACTCGATCAATTGACGCATCTCCTGCCGCTGCGCTTTGGAACCCTGACCGTAGCGCGCTTCGATCTCGCGCAGTTGGGCGCGCTGCGCGTCGGACAAATTGAGCCGGCCGAACACGCGCCGATCCGTCATCCCGCGCCCGCCGCGAAGGCCGCCGATCCGGCCCTCCCGGCCTATCCGCCCGCGCCGCCCGCCGCGACCTTCAACGCGTCCGCCCTCCTCCTCCTGCCGGGGCGGTGTGGTCGTCTGCGCGAACGCCGCGATTGAAATCAACGCCGTCAGACCTGCCATCAAACTCACGCGCGTGAAAATATTCTTCATCCGTTTGGCTCCTCATTATTAAAATTGACGATTGCCGTGAGGCGGCGGGGAAATCCGCGCCTCCGCGCCGGACAGTGCGCCCGGCTTCAACTCGCCCCGCCTCACTCACGCCCCTTTAGACGCGCGCCCCGCACGGTTGGTCTGAAAAATAAGGAGAAAGGCAGCCGACATGGAGAAGGGCGAAATTAGAAACTGGAAATTAGAAACTGCCGCCCGCGCCTTTCGCCGCGACTGTTGTAGCTTCACGTCGCAAGCGTGTCCGCACTTCCCCTTTCCCCCTTCCCCTTTCCCCCTTCCCCTTATACCCCTTATCTCCTTTGCGTCGCCCCTCTACTTTCTCCTTTCGCGCGTCTCGCGCTACAATGCGCGGCGAAATGAGATTGCTTCAGCACATCAACACGCCCGCCGATTTGCGTCGGCTATCACTTGAGCAGTTGCCGGAAGTGGCAGCCGAGATACGCGCGCACATTATCGAGACGATGGCGCGCGTCGGCGGCCACACGGGCGCAAGCCTCGGCGCGGTGGAACTCGCCGTCGCCCTCCACTATGCGTTCGACACGCCGCAGGATCGCCTCGTCTGGGATGTCGGCCATCAAGCCTACGCGCACAAGATTCTGACGGGACGGCGCGACCAACTTCCGACCATCAAACAGTACGACGGCTTGAGCGGTTTCCTGCGCCGCGACGAATCGGAATACGACACGTTCGGCGCGGGTCATGCCTCCACGTCGCTCTCGGCCGCGCTCGGAATGGCGATTGCGCGCGACCGCGAAGGCAAGTCGCACCACGTCGCCGCGCTCATCGGCGATTCGAGTCTGGCGGGCGGCATGGCGATGGAGGCGATCAATCAGGCGGGGCATCTGAAGACGCGTCTCGTCGTGCTCCTGAACGATAACGAGATGTCCATCGCTCCGGCCGTCGGCGCGCTCACGGGTTATTTGAACCGCCTGCGCGAGGCGCAAGGGTATCACCGTTTCAAGGATGAAGTCGGCGAGGCGTTGCGCGCCGTGCCGTCGTTCGGCGAGCGGCTGCACCACGCGGCGAAGACCGTTAAGGACGCCATCGCGGCGGCCGTCCTGCCCGGCGCGCTCGTCAACGAACTCGGCTTCAAGTACATCGGCTACGTTGACGGCCACGACACCGAGGCGCTCGTTCACGCGCTGCGCGAGGCGCAACAGATCACGGACAGCCCCGTCATCGTTCACGCGCTGACGACGAAGGGCAAAGGCTTCCCGGCGCGCGAGAAGAATTATTACGCGTGGCACGCCACCGGCCCCTTCGACCCGAAGACGGGCGCGGCCGTCAAATCGAAGGCCGCCGCGCCGAGTTACACGGCCGTCCTGGGCAAGACGCTCTGCGAGTTGATGGCGCGCGACGAAAAGATCATCGCCCTCACCGCCGCCATGCCCGACGGCACGGGCATCGACCTGGCGTTGGAGAAGTTTCCCGAACGCTCCTTCGACGTGGGCATCGCCGAACAGCACTGCGTGACGTTTGCCGCCGGGATGTCGACGGAAGGCTTGAAGCCCGTCTGCGCCATCTACTCCACGTTCTTACAGCGCGGCTTCGACCAACTCGTCCACGACGTTTGCATCCAGGACTTGAACGTGAAGTTCTGCATGGATCGCGCCGGCATCGTCGGCGGCGACGGCCCGACGCACCACGGCCTCTTAGACATCGCCTACCTGCGCGCCGTGCCGAACATCGTCGTCATGGCTCCGAAGGACGAGGGCGAGATGCGCGACATGCTCCACACGATGATCGAGCACGAGGGCGCAGCGGCGATGCGCTACCCGCGCGGCAACGGCGTGGGCGCGGACATCGCGCGCGAGCCTCTGCGCCTGGAGATCGGCAAGGGCGAAATCCTGCGCGACCACGGCGGCGACGTTGCCATCCTCGCCTACGGTTCGATGGTGCATCCCTCAGTGCAGGCGGCGGAGCGGCTGGCAAAAGACGGAGTGGAAGCGACGGTCGTCAACGCGCGTTTCGTCAAACCCCTCGACGCCGGGCTGTTGCTCGCACTCGCCCGCACGAAGCGTCTGATCGTGACGGTGGAGGAAGCCTATCTCGCGGGCGGCTTCGGCTCGGCGGTGATGGAACTGTTGGAAGAGAACGGCCTGCTTGACCGCGTGCGCGTGGTGCGCATGGGCGTGCCCGACCGCCTCGTGACGCACGGCGACGCGCAACTGCTGCTCGCCAAATACGGTCTCGACGCCGACGGCATTTACACGCGCGTCAAGGAGAGCGTAGAGGTCTTGGAGGAGCGGCGCGCGGGCAGCGGTAGTCGCCCGGCGGTGCGCGGTTGAACTGAATCGCGGATGGTGAGAGACCACAGACGCGCCGCTTCCGGTCAACGGAGGCGGCGTGTTTTCGTGCCCGGAGACACGATTTCGGACACGGGCGCGAACGCTTCGCTCCGCACGCGGAGGCGCGCCGCGTCAGCGGCGTGTAACGAATTTGCAATTTATTTAGGACAGCAGTGACGTAAACAGGGGCATCAAAAGAGTTGACACGGGTAATGCGAATTTCGACGCCTGAATCCGTACGGTTGAAGTCGCGGGTGGCCTGTAATTTGCATTTGAATGTAAAGCTCGGTTTGTTTGAGTAGTCTTGTAGAACGCCGAAGTTTGGGAGAGTAAATGCAAGAGACGCAGAAATTTTTCGAGCCGACGAGGCCGTTGGAACGCGACGAGACAATCGTGCATGAGCCTGACGCGACGCTCGCCACACCGCGCTTCGACGAGGTTGAGGCGCAGGTGGCGCGTCCCGTCGTGCCGCTCGCGGGTCGCCCCGCCGGAAGCGGGCGGCGGCGGCAATGGCCGATTGCGTTGGTGCTGATTTCCGCGCTCGCGGGCGGCGTGGTCAGCCTTCTCGCCTTCCGCCTCTACCAGCAACGCCAACAGTCGCCGGTCGTCGCGGCGGAAGCCGAGAGCCGGACGCCCGACGCGGCGGACGCCGCCACGGCCTCGGCCGCGCCGATGCCCGCCGATACGGCGGTGGCAACGACGGAAGGACAGTCTCCGGTAGTGTTTGAAGAATTCGACCCGGCGAAGGAGGGCGGCGCGAT
>DASQNL010000067.1:0-3297 GCA_035644995.1 Pyrinomonadaceae bacterium
CGACTCGGCTCGCCGCTCGTGATGCTGTCGGCCTGCGAGACGGGACTGGGCAAGGAACGGCGCGGCGAGGGCGTGATCGGGTTGACGCGCGCCTTCATGTACGCGGGCGCGCCCACCGTCGGCGTCAGCCTGTGGTCGGTCGGGGATAAGTCAACCGCGGAGTTGATGCCGGAGTTTTACCGGCGTCTGCTCGCAGTCCGGGAGGGCGCGCCCGCCGCGATGCGCGCGTCGCAACTCGCGATGATCGCGGGCAAGCGTTACAGCGCGCCGTTCTACTGGTCGCCGTTCGTCATCGTCGGCGATTGGCGATAGAGCGGAAGCGGCGACTGGCGATAGAGCGGAAGCGGCGATTGGCGGTAGAGCGGAAGCGGCGCAGGCGAAAGGCGAGGCCGTCTCTTGCGCGCGTCGGCCGTCGAGCAAACTAAACTCCGCCGGCAAAGCATCTCACGCGGGATGCGTGCGCGTTCCTTTAGCGACGGGCGCGCGGGCGGAGTCGGGAATATTCGCGCGCCTCGCGCAGTCGAGATAGAATTGCCGACCCTTGCGCTCTCCTGAACGAGCCTGCCGGGTGAGAAATCATTCTTCATTGATGAAAGAAGGAGCAGAAATGGCGAAAATGTTTATGTCCGCGATTCGCGCGCTGGTCGTCGCGGCGTGTCTCGTTGCGTCGGGCGCGGCAGTCGCGGCGAGCGCGCAGCAGCAGCAGCAACCACGGCAGAATCAGAACACTGCCCCGAAGAAGAAAAAGCTGCCGCCGGGTGCGAAAGGCTTCGCGCAGTTTGCCGACCGCGACGCCTCGGACAAGTTGGTGACGGGCGGCGCGACGCGCAACGTGTGCCAGACCTACGAGCAGTTGATCGAGTGCGCGATGGGGCAAGCCGGTGAAACTCCTCCCAACCTCAAAGAGGCCGTCGGGTTTTACAATCAAGCCGCCGCCTTGAAGCCCGACATGTTTCGCCCGCACTACAACCTCGGCCAGATTTACGAGTCGCAAGGCAAATACAAAGAAGCCGCCGCCGCTTACAAGCGCGCCGTCACGCGCAAGGTTAACGAGACGATGGGCGAGACGCCGGAGCACATCCTGAGCGCGTACTTCAATCTCGGCAACGTCTACGCGATGCTGAACGACCACGCGCAATCCATCGCCACTTTCCGCGAGGTCATCCGTCGCCTGCCTCAACCCGTCCACACGCCGCACTACAACGTCGGGCTGTCGCAGGCCGCGCTCGGCAAACATCATGAAGCCGTCAACTCTTTCAAAGAAGCGGTCAAGATCAAGCCCGATTACTGGGAAGCCCACTACAACCTGGGCGTCGCCTACAGCAAACTCGAAGACTACCCGCAGGCCATCGCGGCGTTCAAGAAGACGCTCGAATTCAAACCCGACGACACGCAGGCGCGCTACAATCTCGGCCTCGCCTATTACTTCATGGACGACCCGGCCGCGCTCGCAGCCCAGGTGCAAGCCCTGCAACAGACCCAGCCCGAACTGGCGAAGGAACTCGCCAAGCTGAAGGGCAAATAGTTTAAGTCGTCGCGCTCTTGCACACACGGCGCGTCGCGCCGCCGTCACCACACACGCGAGTCGCCCGCGCTTTGCGAACAGTTTCAGTTGTCCGCGAAAGCGCGGGCGATGCGTTTTGAGGCACGGGCGCGGCACGCGCAATTCAGGTCGAACGCCTCGCAGGTGGCGTTCGCAAAGCGCGTTGGAGTATATTGAGCGACATCGAAAATTCCCCGTTGATTGAAGCGTTGCAATAAAATTCGGAAGAGGATCGCAAATGAGAAACAGAGCCTTTTACGCCCTTCTGCGCACGCTCGCCGTCGGCGTTTGCCTGACGTGGTGCGCCGTCGCGGCGTTTGCCGCCACCGCCCGCGATGCGAAGGAAGCGAACGCGGCGACTCCGGACGCGTCGCCGCTATCGCAGGAGAAAGATAAGAAGAAGGAGAAACCGCCGACCGTTTCCGGAGCGGAATTGAAGGCGGCGCAGGCCATCGAAGCGGCCACGGACATTCCGGCGATGCTCGCGGCGGCAAACGATTTCTTTCAGAAGTACCCGAAAAGCCCGCTCCGGCCGCAAATCGCCCCGGTCATCGCCGACCGCATCGGCCAGATCGCAGACCCCGCCCAGCGCATCGCGCAGAGCGAGAACTATCGCAAACTGTTTACCGCGCCCGGCGATGCCGAACTCGTCAACCAGCACTTGCTCTCCGGCTACACCGCGGCCAACCGCCTCGACGACGCGTTCGCGCTCGCCGCGACCGCCGTTGACAAAATCCCCGACCCTCTGGCCGCGATGATCAACCTGACGCGCGCCGGTCTGAGCGAGGCCAGAAATCAGAATGTGAAATACGTCGCGCCGAGCCGTCAAATGGGACTCAGGGCGCTCGCCTTGATCGAGAGCAACAAGAAACCCGAGGCCGTGCCGGAGGCGACGTGGAACGATTACAAGACGCGCTGGCACGTTGAGTTGTACCAATGGGTCGCCATGCTCTCGATGGCCGCCGGCGACAAGGCCGACGCCAAGGCCAAACTCACGAGCGCCATCGGCCTCAACCCGCACAACCCGATCAACTACGTGCTGCTCTCCAACATGGCGAACGACGAGTACCAGCGACTCGTGCAGGCGCACAAAGCGGCGGCGGCGGGCGCGGAGAAAGACGCGCTGCTCAAACAGGCCGAGGCGCAGATGGACGAAGTGATTGACGCCTACGCGCACGCCGTCGCCCTCACCGAAGGCGACGCACAATACGACACGATGCGCGTCGGACTGAAGGCCGACTTGGAGTCGTACTACAAGTATCGCCACAACAATTCGACCGACGGCCTACAGGCGTTGATCGACAAGTACAAAAAACAACCCTAGCCCTCCGCCCCGGCGCGCGGCGCGGAAGCCTCGCGCGCCGCCGACCGCGCAAATGAAAAGCGACTTCGTGAGAGATTCACGAAGTCGCTTTTGTTTATCGTCCTCGCACCGGCGGAGAAAGATGTCCGCCGGGCAAGGCGGGAAATGGTTCGTTACTCGTTTCCGCTTGAGCCGCCTTCGCCGCCGCCGCTCTGTCCGCCGCCTTCGCCGCCGCTGCCGCCCGATCCGATACCCGCCTGTTCTTCAAGCGGCGGGAGCACCGCGGCGGCCGCGCCGCTCACCAACCCGGCGGCCGCGCCCGCCAACACGCGTCGCACGATCCCTTTCGCGACCTTCTTGCCGCCGCCGCGCTTCTGCGAAGACTTCGCTCCGCCCTTCGCGGCCTTCTTCGTGCCGCCGCCTTTCTTACTCGCGCCCTTCTTGCTGCCGC